>CADEFG010000425.1 GCA_902826505.1 uncultured Acidobacteriota bacterium | reverse complement strand
ACCTTGCCCATGTTAAATCCATTCTTTTTCCTCCGAACTATTTAATTTTTTCCTCGCAATAACCAAATCACAACCACGGCAATTTTTTAAGACCGAAATTGCTTTGATCTTTACGTTCATTTTGATTTTTAAGGGTTGTACTTCGGGGTAGGGCAGAACATTTCTGCCTCGGTGATTGAACAGTGCTTGTTAAAATATTAAAAAGACAGAAAGTTAAAATATTTTGCGAAAAAAAAGAAAAGGCGACTTATTTTAAGTCGCCTGTCTTATTGAATTGTATTGTATTTTTGATCTGGTCGGATAATTTAGCCTTTGACACTGAAAATTACCGGAATGAGCATTTGAAGCTTTTTGACCACCGACATTTTCTTTGTTATCAACTTCCGCGTTATCAACCTCGTCGATTTATAATAACCTTTCCGAACTAATTTGACCGGTTTTTACCGGCGACTATTGTCCGGCGGTGTTTCGATTGAATTTTCTATCATTCTCTATCACCTCCTGACTTTTAGACTACCCGAAAACAAAGCGGGTTGTCAAAGTTTTTTTTCCGCCGGAGAGCTTTTATTTTCAGGACGAACCTTTTACATATCAATCCATAAATGGTTTTGCTTGATTCGGCAATCATTTACAGCATCGTGCTGCCGGTTTTGGAACGCCATTCTTCGTAGGCTTTGAAAATTCCGGGATGCGCCGGATCTAGCTCCAATGCTTTTTCGCGGACGACTTCGTAAATTTTTCGCTGATGCCGGTAAAGCACGACGAGCGGCACGGCAATTTCGACAAAATAAACGATGAATGTCAAAAACCAGTTGCCGAACGAGTAAAAAACGGCATTGACAACAAAGGTCAGAAACAAGACCGCGAACAGCAATAAAACGAGCGTCGCAAATTCCGTCGTCCATAATTTTTCTTTTGTTTGGCGGTAAAGATCATTGAGCGTGCCTTTGTGTTTTTCAAAATTGTCCGACATAAGTTTTATAGAAATGGCGAGCTTTCAGCCTCGCCTTATGATAGTTGATTTTACAAATTCATGCCTATTTTCGGAGCACGCGAATAATTTCGCCCGGCGCGCTTTCGGTGCCGTTTGAATCGACGGCGCGGACATAATAATAATAAATCTCGCCGGATTTGACGCCTTCATCCTTATATTCGGTCGTCGGAATCGGTTCCGCGTTGCGCCGTTCCCACTCGTCGAGCGGCACGTCTTTATCCGCCGAACGATACATATTATAACCCGCAAAATCAACCAAAGGGTTTTGGTCAAACCGGTTTCCGGCGTGGTCTGTAAATGAAACCTGCGGCGAAAAAGGCGCGCTTTCATTGCCGCTCGCGTCAACCTGCGTCAGACGGTAAAAATATCGCTCGCCGATCGTCGCCGCCGTGTCGTTAAAATTTCCGTCCGGGATCGGCTCATCCGTCAATCTTTCCCAAAAGACGAACGGCAGCTGCTCATTGACCGAACGGTAAACGTGAAAACCGATATATTTTTTCTCGATCTTCTGCAGGAGTTTTTTCTTAAATTTGTTTCTTAGTTTTTTCTTGTTCATAACTGCTTCAATATTAAATTTAGCGAAACAATCCGGTTTCAACAAAATGAAAAAGGCGACTTCGATTAAAGTCGCCTGATTTAATGTCCGATAAAATCAAATTTACGGCGTCATAAATCCGAGATCGTTGATCGGAAAATTACCGATATTCGGAAAAACAAACGAAAGATCGGTGCTATTTAATCCATACCAACGCGCCAGCGTTCCGGCGTATTGTTCGACGCTGGTCGTCGGCAGCCAGCGACCGCGCGGCGCCGAACCGGTGTCGATGTCGTCCGGTCCGCCGAGCTGGAGCGTCGGAAAAATATTTCCCGTTCCGTCGGGTCGCGTACTGCCGTAGATATTGCCGCCGATCACCGAGCCGCCGATCACCAGCATATGATTGCCCCAGGCGTGATCGGAACCGACGATTCCCCCCGCGCCCGCCGGATTCATCGTCCGACCGAAATCTGAAAGCGTGAACGTCGTCACATTATTTTGAACGCCCTGGACGCCCATTTCATCGTAAAAAGCCCGCACTGCCTGACTGAGTTGAATGAGTAAAGCGGTTTGGCTGTTTTGTCCGTTGACCTGATTCTGGTGCGTGTCGAATCCGCCGAGTTCGACGAAGAAAACCTGCCGGTTGATGCTCAAATCGCTGCGTTTTTTGATGATCCGGGCAACTTGTTTGAGTTGTTTGCCGAGATTCGTGTTCGGGAACGGCGCGGTTATTTCCTGAAATGTGCTGAGCGCGGTGCTCGAAGTTTGCGCCTGATCCATAATGTGACTGGTTGCGCCGACCAGCGAAGAGTCAAGATCAACTGTGCGGAGTTCCGCCAGTGCGGTATTGCGCGCATTGGAAAAAGTGTCGCTGCAGCACGTCCGGCTGTAAAGGATAAGCGCTTCGTTGAGCGGGACGGCGGCGTCTCTGATTGCGAGCGGCGTCGTGCTTTGCCCGAGCGTGAAAAGCTGTGTTCCGGCGATCGAAGTGATCATCGAGATTTGTCCGTTCGGATTATTCGCGGCGTTTGTCCGGTCGGCGATCTTGCCGCCCCAACCGAGCGGGATCGGCGAATCGGAACGCGACGTTTGCTGTTGTTGCTTTTGATCCGAATGCGAGAAAAGCTGAAACGGTCGCCACGCCGGATTTTGCTGATACTGCGTTTTGTTCATCGGGCGAATAAGGTTTCCGGTATTCGCGACGACCGCCATTTTACCCTGCGCCCAGAGCTCGTGGATTCCGTTATTTATTCCGCCCTGCTGCGCCGCGGGTCCCAGGCTCGGATGCAAACCGTAGGTCAGATTTCCCAAACGCGGCACGGTTACGGGAAGCAGTTGATTTTGCGCGATCGCCAAACCCTGCGCGGCGCGTGACGAAGCGTAAACCGAATAATTACTGATGGTCGCGTCCGCATGATTCGGAACGATCAAATTATTTCCGTCGTTGCCGCCCGAGAGCAGAATGCAAACGAGCGCCCGGTAATCCGTCGGCGGTGCGGTCAAATCGGTTGACTTGTCCGCGACGGTTTGCGCCATCGCGTTGATCAAACCGAAATGCCGCGCCTGCGTCGCTAAACCTAACATACTGAGAGCGCAAGCCGATTTCTTTACAAATTCGCGTCTATTTTCTTTCATCGTTTTTTGAACCTCTATTTCTGTATTTGATATTGCGACGAAGTCGCCACCAGAAAAATGGCTTGTTTCGCTTTGTCAATGGCTGACACATTGAAATTTATCGCTGTCCGAATCTTGGTTTTCATCGCTTCGCTCATCGCGCCGTGCATCATTTTCGTATTCAGATTTTCGATCAAAGTATTGCCGCTCGCATCAGCCGCCGCCCAGGCGGTCGGTTCGGTCAGGCTAATTGCGGTTCCGCACGGCACATACGGATACGGATCGGCGGTCGTCGCCGGCGAGAAACCGATATTGCCGAACGAAAGAAAGAAAAGCTGATTATTTCGCGCAAACGAAGTGCCGGTGTTGGCAAGGGCAAATTCGGGTCCGAGAATATCGGTTCCCGGCACGACATAATCGGGCGAGAAATAATTGAATACGGTCGGCGGTCCCCAAATTTCCTGTCCCATTTCACGCGTCACCCAATCGAAAACGCCGTCGCTCCGGTTTTGGCACGCGGCGGGCGGCGTTGCCGTGCCGTTATTTCCGGCGCGAACATTGAAAGTCCGCAGAAAGTTCGTCAGATATTGGAAAGGTTCGCGGAGTTTTCCGTAAGTCGGGTCGGTTTTGCGGCTGCCGCGCGCTTCCGGGTCGAAAAGAATCGCCCGAATGACGGCTTTCATATCGCCGCGCACGCCGAAGCCGTTGTTATTAAACGCTGCCGCGACCCGCCCGACATAAGCCGGACTCGGATCGCTGGTCACGAGATGCTGGATCAGGAGTTTGCCGACGAACGGCGCGACGTTCGGATGATAAAAGATATTATCGAGCGTTTTGTTGAGCGAATCGGTGGCATAAAGGCGGCGGTTGGCGTCCGTCGTGCAGTTCGTGCAAGCCGCGATCGTCGGATTCGGTGCGCCCGGATAATCGAACAGGGTTTTCGCCGTTTGATCGTGATCGTTCGGGAAAACCAAATACATCGGGTCGATAAAGTTCGGCGCGCCGGGAACGGCGTTCGAACAAGCCGGATTCGTTCCGTTATTGCACTGCGACCAGCCGGTAAAGACTTTGGTAAATTGATTGATCTTGTCCTGATCGTATGTCGGAATGCGGTTGCCCTGACCGTCGAGCGCGAGCGTGCCGTCAGGATTGAGTTTATATAAACCGATCGAAAAAAGCTGCAAAAGTTCGCGCGGGTAATTTTCGTTCGGATTCTGGCGCGTCGAGCGAACCATATCGAGATATTCGCCCATCGCCGGTGAGAGCGTCATTTCCGCCATCAGATCGCGGTAGTTTCCGAACGCGTGGCGGTCGAGGATTTCGATATATTCCTGAAGCCAGCGCTGCTGATAAACCGTCGCTTGCGAAACAACCCAGATCTGATGCATCGCCCACGAAACGCGCCGCCGCAATTGGTCGTCGCCGTAGAGCGCTTCCTGAACGAGCCATTTCTGGTTGTTGTAAGCCCAGTAATGATTGCGGTGACAAAGATTTACTTCGGGACTTGTGCCGTAAACTCCGCAGCCGGCGTCGCCGTCGAACGGTTTGAGCGCAAAGTTCGGGTAGGGAATCGTCGGGTAAGCTTGACTGAATTGTTGCTCGACCCAGCGGCGCAGACCGATCCGGCGCAGACGAAAATCGAGCGTCTCGTTCGGACCGAACGCCGCTTGCTCCATAAACCGTCCGCGATCGCCGGCGGGCGTAATGGCATTCGCTTTTACCGGACGAACGGTCGGCGCCGGTGACGGCACCATTTCGGGATATTGGGTGAATTTATTGACCGGTTTGCCCAAAGCAAGCCGAAGCGG
>CADEFG010000424.1 GCA_902826505.1 uncultured Acidobacteriota bacterium | reverse complement strand
TGGATCTTTCCAAAACTCGGCGTGACGTGCGCGGCGGTCGGAACGACGATCGGACGCGGCGCCGGCGTTTTGTTTGCCGCATGGTGGCTGTTTCGTCCGGGCGGGCGAATTACGATTCACAAGAAACATTGGAAACTTAATTCGAAAATTCTGTCTGGACTTGTTAAAGTTGCCGCGCCGGCGGTTTTGCAGTTTACGATCGCGACCGCCAGCTGGAGCGCGCTGGTGCGCGTGATTGCCGGATTCGGCAGCGAAGCGATCGCGGGTTACGTGATCGGTTTGCGCGTGATCATGTTTGTACTGCTTCCGGCGGTCGGATTAAGCAATGCGGCGGCAACGCTGGTCGGACAAAACCTGGGCGCGGGAAAACCCGAACGAGCGGAAACTTCGGTGTGGAAAGCCGCTTTTCTAAACGCCGCAGTGCTCGGCTCGGTCGGATTAATATTTTTATTTTTCTCGCACCAGATCGTCGGTATTTTCACCGAAGAAGCGGACGTTTTGGCTTACGGCACGAGTTGTTTGCATATTGTCGCTTACGGTTTTGTGTTTTATGCCTTCGGGATGGTTTTGGAAACCGCTTTCAACGGCGCGGGTGATACCTGGACGCCAACCTGGCTGAATCTTTTTATTTTCTGGCTACTCGAAATTCCGCTTGCTTATGTTCTAGCCTATGGTTTTTCTTGGGTTGGTAAATTAAATAATTATCTGCCTTTTGAAATTTCATACCTTTATGAAATAGCAAAAATTGAATTTAAGCTCGGAGCCGACGGCGTTTTCTGGGCGATTACGATTGCTTTTTCGGTTTTGGCGATTGTTTCGGCGCTGCTTTTCAAACGCGGAAAATGGAAGGAAAAGAAAGTCTAATGCGATTTTGGATTTTGGATTTTGGATTTTGGATTTGTAAATCCTATTTCAAATTCTAAAATCCAAAATAGATTTAACCCGCTTAAAACAATATAATGAAGATAATTATCAATATTTTATTCAATTATATTTATTACAATGCATATACCATTTGTTGATTTAAAGTCGCAGTATTTAAGTTTGAAACCGGAATTTGACGAAGCCATCTTAAAGGTCGTCTCGGAAACCGCATTTATCAGCGGCAGATACGCCAAAGCGTTTGAAGAAGCGTTTGCCGAATATTTGGGCGTCAAACATTGCGTCGCCGTGGCGAACGGAACTGACGCTTTGGAAATCGGGTTAAAGGCGATCGGCATCGGCGCGGGCGACGAAGTTTTGGTTCCCGCCAACACGTTTTTCGCAACTTCGGAAGCCGTCGGAAATATCGGTGCAACGCCGGTTTTTGTTGATATTGACGCAAAATTTTATAATCTCGACCCGGCAAAGATCGAAGAAAAGATCACGCCGCGCACAAAGGCGATCATTCCGGTTCATCTTTACGGTTTGCCCGCCGAAATGGACGAAATTATGAGTTTGGCGCGAAAATATAATTTAAAGGTTCTCGAAGATTGCGCGCAGGCACACGGAGCGACTTACAAAGGCAAAACGGTCGGCGGTTTCGGCGATGTTGCGACGTTTAGTTTTTACCCGAGCAAAAATCTCGGCGCGTTCGGTGATGCCGGTGCGATCGTCACGAACTCGGGCGAAACGGCTGAAAAAGCGCGGCTCATCGCCAATCACGGGCAAATCGCCAAAAACCGTCATTCGCTGACCGGTCGCAACAGTCGGCTCGACGGAATTCAGGCGGCGGTTTTATCCGTTAAACTTCCGCATCTCGAAAGTTGGCTCGAAGCGCGCCGCCAAAATGCCGCGCTCTATGATGAAATTTTGAGCGACAGCGGTTTGCAAATTCCGGCGGCGCCCGAATATTCGCGGCATACTTATCATCTCTACGTCGTGCAGGTTCCGAATCGCGACGAAGTTCAGCAAAAATTGAGCGATGAAAGCATCGAAACCGGGACTCATTACCCGATCGCTTTGCCGTTTTTGGAAGCCTACGCCGACTCAAATTATCAGCTGTCGGATTATCCGGTCGCGCACGCACAGATGGGCAAAATTCTGTCCTTGCCGATGTATGCCGAATTAACACCGGAAATGATCGAAAAAGTCTGCCGAAGTTTGAAAAACGCGATTGCGTTGTCGGCAACGAATTAGGACTTTGCCCGCGAAATACGCGAAAAGACGCGAAAAAAATATTATAAAAATATTTTTCGCGGGCATTCGCGTATTTCGCGGGCAAATCTCCAATTGCCTTCAAAATGAAAAAAGCTATCTGGATCGATCTTGATAATTCGCCGCACGTTCCGCTTTTTGCGCCTTTGATCAAAGATTACCGCGATGCGGGCGTTGAAGTTGTTTTAACCGCCCGCGATCACGCGCAGACGATCGAATTACTCGAAAACGCCGGATTCGGCGGCACTTTCGAGATCATCGGCAAACATTACGGCAAAAATAAATTCAACAAAATTCGCGGGCTGCTCGTTCGCGCCAAAGAATTAGTTTCGTTTATTAAAAATCACAAAAATGTCAAAGTTGCCGTCAGTCACGGTTCGCGTTCGATGGTTTTGGCGGCGCGTTGGCTGAAAATTCCGATCATTTCGATGTATGATTACGAATTTACCGAAACGACGATCTTCAACCGTTTTTCCGATAAGGTCTTAATTCCCGAACAAATTCCCGACAAAACGCTCGATGCGATCAATCTACCGGTTTCAAAGCGTGTGAAATATCAAGGCTACAAGGAAGAGCTTTATCTGAATTATTTTCGACCGAATCAAAAATTTTGGCGCGAGCTAGTGGAAGAAAATAATTTAAATATTTCAAAAGAAACGGTTTTGATCGCGCTGCGCCCGCCCGCAACGACCGCCAATTATCACAACGCACAAAGCGAAGTTTTATTGAGCGGGCTTTTGCGATATTTTTTAAGCAACGAAAAAGCCTTCACCATTATTTTACCGCGAACCGGTGAACAAAAATTGGAGATCGCGCAGCTAATTAAAACATTAAATTTACATGAAAGCCGTTATTTGCTGCTTGAAAAAGCTTTTAACGGTTTGGATTTGGCGGCATGCGTTGATCTGCTCGTTTCCGGCGGCGGGACGATGAACCGCGAAGCCGTCTTGCTCGGGACACCCGTATACAGCATCTTTGCGGGCAAACAGGGCGCGCTCGATACGGCGATGGAGAAAAGCGGTTTAATGACGTTTATTCGTCAATTTGGCGATATTTCAAAGATTCGGCTTGAGAAAAAGAACGCCGCCGAAAAAAAAACTTTGACGAAGGCGGTTGAAAATTGCGTCAAAGAACACATAAACTTATATCTTGATAAGATTTAGTAAGCGAAATGTTTAAACAATATCCGAAATATAAATTCATTTTGGCATTGGCGGATTTCAGCCTGTTTATCGTTTCGTTTGCGCTCGCGGTCTGGACGCGGTTTTATGAAAAATCGCTCACCGAGCTTTTGGCGCAGCCGTTTTTGTTGACGCAGTGCATTTTTATCCTTGTTTATTCGTTTATTCTGGTCGTCATTTTCCAGCATTTTAATCTCTACAAGATCAATGTTTTTCTAACCGTCATCGAACAGATTATCGCCATTATCAAAGCGATAATTTACGGATTGGTCGGCATGATCGTCGCGTCGTTCTTTATCAAGGGAATGGATTGGGTCGATTCGCGCGCCGTGATTGTTTATTTCGTCGGTTTCAGTTTTATCTCGATCACGCTTTTTCGGACTCTTATTTTTCAGAAATTATTCCGCGTTGCCGCGCAAAAAAAAATCTTCCGGCGCAAAGTTCTGATCGTCGGAACGGACGAAACGGCGAAGATGGTCGCGGTTGAACTCGACATTGATGAAAGTCACGGTTTTGAGGTCATCGGTTTTGCCGACGATGAATTACCGAAAGGCGCACGGGTTTTTGAGGATTTTCAAAATCTCGGCAAGATCAGCGAGCTTAGGGATTTGGTCAAACAGTACGAGATTGAGGATATTATCATCGCGCAAAGCGACATCAGCCATCAAAATTTGCTCGAACTTGTTGATAAAGCAAAAGATACGAAGGCAAATGTGCGGCTCGCCTCGGAAGTTTACCGCATCATTCCGGAAAAGATTTTGGTCGAAAAATATCTCGGAATGCCGATCGTGCTGATGCCGCAAAATTACAACAACCTGCTTTTCGGCGTTTATAAACGCGTTTTTGACTTTGTTTTTGCCGCCCTTGCTTTACTATTTCTGGCGATTCCGTTTTTGATCATCGCCGCATTGATTAGATTTTCGTCAAAAGGCGCGGTTTTTTTCCGCGATACGCGGATCGGTAAAGACGGCAAACCTTTCAAATTTTATAAATTCAGAACGATGTATCTCGATAGCGACGATACGATCCACCGCGAATTTGTGAGCGAATTTATCAAACAAAACGGCGAAGAGAAAAAAGGCAAAATCAAAAAGATCACCGACGATCCGCGTGTTACGCGAATCGGGAAATTCTTGCGAAAAACGAGTCTCGACGAATTGCCGCAGCTTTTCAATGTGCTGCGCGGCGAGATGAGTTTGGTCGGACCGCGACCGTGTTTGCCCTACGAATGGGAACAGTACGACGAATGGCATCGCCGCCGTTTTTCGGTCATTCCGGGTTGTACGGGATTATGGCAAGTGTCGGGTAGAAGCGCGGTCGATTTTAATGATATGGTTATTTTAGACCTGTTTTACATAGATAATATGTCGCCGCTGCTGGATTTGAAGATCATGTTCAGAACGATTCCCGTAATGCTGCTGGCGAAAGGTGGATATTAAATTTGGGGGTTGGCTTTTGGTTTTTGGTCTTTGGTTTTTGAAATTGCCAATGTAACTGACTTGGTTTTTCAGTACAAAAAAAACCAAAAACCAAAGACCAAAAACCATTTATATGAAAGTTGCCGTTATCGGAGCCGGTTATTGGGGACCGAATCTTATTCGAAATTTTTTAGCCCAGGACGAAGTTGAAAATGTTATCGCTTGCGACCAGGA
>CADEFG010000423.1 GCA_902826505.1 uncultured Acidobacteriota bacterium | reverse complement strand
GGACAGGCAGAGACGCGGATTACGGACGATATTAAGGGTTTGAGCGAAGGCGAAGTGAAAATTCAGGTCGCCGACGGCGAAATCCCCGCGTATCGCGCAATGCCTGATACGAAGAACAAAAAGTTTCCCGTCGTGATGGTCATTCACGAGATTTTCGGTGTTCACGAATGGATTCAGGACGTCGCGCGGCGCTTTGCCAAACTCGGTTATATGGCGATCGCGCCGGCGCTCTATGCGCGGCAGGGCGATGTCAAAACGATCAAGGAGATTCGCGAGCTGCAGCGCGATATTTTCTCGAAAATTCCCGATGCGCAAGCGCTGAGCGATTTGGATTCGACCGTCGCGTGGGCGAAAAACAACCGCGGCAACGACAAAAAACTTTCGATCACGGGTTTTTGTTGGGGCGGACGCATCGTTTGGCTCTATGCGGCGCATAACAAGGACGTTGATGCGGGCGCTGCCTGGTATGGTCGGTTGGCTCCGAACGCGACCGCTGCGAAAAATCCTTTGCAGCCGACGATGCCGGTCGAGATTGCCAAAGATTTGAAGGTTCCGGTCATCGGCTTTTACGGCGGGCAGGATCAGGGCATTCCGCTCGATTCGGTGCAAAGAATGCAGGACGAGTTGAAAAAAGGCAAATCGAAATCCGAAATCATCGTTTATCCGAACGCCCAACACGGTTTTCACGCCGATTACCGTCCGAGTTTTAACAAAGAATCAAGCGAGGACGCCTGGAAAAAATTACTGGACTGGTTTAAGAAAAACGGCGCGATTTAATATAAAAGTTTGAAATTCGGTCTGTATTGATTCTTTTTACAACCAAACATATTAAATTTGCGTCTTTAGCGGTAATTTATGGAAAACGAAAACTTGCAGCTTATTTACACGCTTCTGTGCGACGACGTGCGGATCGAGATGGGTAATAAAATCTCGCTGATGGGCATTTTTCAAAATATAATGGTCGAAAAACTGCCGATCTCATTGATAAAATTTGCGGTTGTCAATCATTGGCGCGGTGCCGGAAATCACCAAACCGAAGTGCGGATTCTTTCGCCGAACAAAAACAATCTCGTCGTCACCTCGCAGCCGACGAGTATCGAACTCGCGCCCGGCGGTTTTACCGATAATGTTTCGTTTTTCGTCAATGTCGTTTTTCCGTCCGCCGGAACTTATTGGGTGCAAACTCTGGCGGATACGCAGCTGCTCGAAGAATTTCCGCTGATCGTCACCGATGTCGGCAATATGGAAACAATTCAGGCAACCGAAGAAATCTCGGAAACCATCAACTAAAGTGAAAAGGTTTAAAAGCAAAAAAGTGAAAAAGGTTAAAAGCGGTGTTTGAAGTCAAACTTTTAACCTTTTTCACTTTTGCCCTTTCTTACTTGTCTTCGTCTTTCGGTAAATTGAGCGTGATCGCGAGCCGGTAAACGCCGGCACTGTCAACCGAAACTTCCTTTGAACCGGTGACGCCTTTGACCGATGCCGTGATGCGAAAGTTCGCGCTGCCTTCGGGTTGGCGAAACGTAAATTCACCGCTGACATTTGTATAACCGCTGCCGAGTTTTTTGGTCGAACCGTCGGAATTGATGCGTTCAATCTCGATCTTGGCGCCCGTAATGCTTCGTCCGTCCTGGTTGTAAACGCTTCCGTTGATCAACACGAGAGTGCCCTGATCGACCATCAAGATCAGACGGTCGCCCAAATTTACGCTGCTTTTCTTTTTGATCTCAACATTGTATTTGACGCCCGCGCCGTAGCCGGATTTTTCAAAGACGAAATTGTAAACTCCGGGTTCGAGCCCGGTCATCTCGAAATTTCCTTTCGGGTCGGTTTTGATTGATTTGATGTCCTGCCCGTTGAGCCGGGCAGTGACGGTCGCGCCGCTGATGCCGTCGCCTTTGACGTTGCGGACTTTTCCTTTCGCGCCGCCCGTTTCCTGGGCGAGCGCCAAAACGCTTGAAAATGTCAGTAAAAAGACAAAAAAAGCAGCATTCTTGAAAATCTTCATAAAAATTCAGGCATTGGCAATATCGGATTTGAATTCCCTACGAAATTCGTTTGCCACATCATTGATGATATTTTCAAGCGTGCGGGTTGGCTGATAGCCGATAAGTTCTTTGGCTTTATCTAAACACGGAACGCGGCGCTGCATATCTTCAAAGCCTTCGCCGTAGGCTTCTTCATACGGAATATATTGAATTTCGCTCTGGCTATTTGTCATTTCGATCGCTTTTTCCGCCAGATTTTTGATCGTGATCTCTTCGGGATTACCGATATTGATCACTTTACCGAAGCATTCGGGCGTTTCGAGAAGTTTGGCGAGCGCCTCGACGACATCGAGAACATGACCGAAACAGCGCGATTGGCTGCCGTCGCCGTGGACGGGAAGCGGTTCATTTTTCAGCGCGGCTTGTATAAAACGCGGCACGACCATTCCGTATTGTCCGGTTTGACGCGGTCCGACCGTGTTGAAAAGTCGGACGACGACGACCGGCAGACGCGACTCTTTCCAATGCGCGAGCGCGAGAAATTCGTCCAATTCCTTCGCGCAGGCATACGCCCAACGATGTTTCGAGGTCGAACCTTTCAAAATATCGTCGTCTTCGCGAAACGGAACGCTCGTGCCTTTGCCGTAAACTTCCGAGGTCGAAGGAATCAGCACGCGTTTACGGTACCGCGCACATAACCCGAGCACGACATCGGTTCCGTGAAAGATCGTTTCGATCGTTTTCACGGGCTGTTCCATGATCAGCCGAACGCCGACCGCGCTTGCCATATGAAACACGCGGTCCGATTCGCGGATCAGTTCTTCCATCAGCTTGGCGTTTAAGATCGTGTCGATGATCAACTGAAAACCGGCTTTGCCTTCGAGATGTTCGATATTTGAATATCGCCCGGTTGAAAGATTGTCAATAATCGTGATTTCGTGTCCTTCGCCGTGCAGTTTGTCTGCTAAATGCGAACCGACAAAGCCCGCACCGCCTGTAATTAAAATTTTCATTCTTTTTTCTAACTAAAACTAAACTTTTGCTATTTTATTGTCCGATGTTTTGATTCGTTCCGCAAAGTAGGCAACCGTCTTTTTCAAACCCTCGTCAAGCGAAATCGTCGGCGACCAGCCGAGCAGTTCTTTGGCTCGCGTAATATTCGGCTGACGCTGTTTCGGGTCGTCCTGCGGCAGCGGAAGATACGTGATCTTTGTTTCCTTGCCGACCGCTTTGGCGACTTCGCTGGCGAGCTCGTTCATCGTAAATTCGCCCGGATTACCGATATTGACAGGCAAATGAATGTTATCGGCTTCGGCGTTCATCAAACGGATAAAGCCCTCGACGAGATCGTCGACATAACAAAAAGAGCGCGTTTGTTCGCCGGTGCCGTAAATCGTCAGATCTTCGCCGCGCAGTGCCTGAACGATAAAGTTCGAGACGACGCGCCCGTCGTTTTCGAGCATTTTCGGACCGTAAGTATTAAAGATTCGCACGATCCGCGTGTCGACATTATTCTGCCGGTGATAATCCATAAACAAAGTTTCGGCGACGCGCTTGCCTTCATCGTAACAACTGCGAAGTCCGATGCAGTTGACGTTGCCAAAATAATCTTCGGTTTGCGGGTGAATTTCGGGATCGCCGTAAACCTCCGAGGTCGAAGCCTGAAAGATCCGCGCTTTGACGCGTTTTGCCAAGCCGAGCATATTGATCGCGCCCATCACGCTCGTTTTGACGGTTTTGACCGGATTGTATTGATAATGAACCGGCGACGCCGGGCAGGCGAGATTGTAGATCTGGTCAACTTCGAGAAAGATCGGTTCGGTCACATCGTGCCGGATCAGTTCGAACCGATGATTGTCCATCAGGTGAAAAATATTTTCCTTTCTGCCCGTGAAGAAATTGTCGAGACAAATGACTTCGTTGCCCTCGTTTAGAAGTCTTTCGCAAAGATGCGAGCCGATAAAGCCCGCGCCGCCGGTGATTAAGATTCTCATTTGGTATTAGTTTATTTTTCTAAAAATCAAAGAAACATTATCAATGGGTTTCATAATAATTTCAATGTCTCAAAGAAAACGATCAATTCTTTCGGATTTTAATATTCGATGAAGCTTAAAAGAAATACGGTTTTTCCCGATCTTAAACCGGTTTATTGACGGGCTTTGTTTAATTTCCGAGTCAGACTCATGAACAACAAAATGAGCAACCAAACGGAATTTTCCTGACCGCCGTCGAGCAATCTTTCAGGACGCTGTTTCCGCCGTCTGCCAGTTTTTAATAAGTTCTAACAGATCGTCAAACTGCACCGGTTTGACGAGATGAAATTCAAATCCGGCTTTGATCGATCGTTGGCGGTCTTCTTCCTGTCCCCAACCCGAAACGGAGATCAGCAAGGACTGCGGAAGCAGTTTGCGCAAATGTCCGGCAAGCTCGTAGCCGTTCATTTCAGGCAAACCGATATCGCATAAACAAATCTCCGGCTGAAAATCGCGGGCGATGGCGATTCCGGTTTTGCCGTCAAATGCTTTGCGCGTCGTGTAGCCTTCCAAAGTCAAAAGAGTTTCCATCATGACCGCCGCATCAAAATTATCGTCAACCACCAGAATCCGGCGCGGTTCGTTTTGAGTTTGAAAATCAATTTGTTTTTCGTTTTCGGGCATTTTCATTTGCGCCGTTTGGAGAACATCCGTTTCCGAACGCCGATCTAGGGCGGCGGAGTCTTGTTCGGCGGCAAGCGGGAAGCGGACGACAAATTCGCTTCCCGTGCCGTGTCCTTCACTAAATGCCTGAATAGTGCCGCCGTGCATTTCGACCAGTTTTTTGACAACGCTCAAACCGATTCCGAGACCGCCGCGCGCCTGCGCCTCGGGGGTTTCGATCTGCCCGAACATCTCGAATATCTGAACGAGCATTTCCGGTTCGATGCCAAGCCCGGTATCCTTGATGCTGATAACCGCCGCGCCGCTTTCTTTTTTCGCCGTGAGCAAAATC
>CADEFG010000422.1:3907-4982 GCA_902826505.1 uncultured Acidobacteriota bacterium | reverse complement strand
TGGAAGCGTATTCCGCCGTTACGTCGTCGAGTCCGGGCAGAAAAATCTTGGTCATCACCGTTCCCAAAATAGCGTTTGCCTGCTCTTTCCCGTATTGGTCATACATTTGCGGCAGATCCTGATAGCCCAATCCCAAACCAACCCCGCGTCCGCGCCCGATGCCGGAGATGCGTTTTACTTCGGCGACGTTAAGTTGATAGGCTTCGTCAATCAGCACGAAACACGGAATTTCTGGCTCATTCACACCGTCGAGCCGCATTTCCAAAACAGCTTGTCCTAAAAAAGTAGCTATAAACTCCTTGTAAATTTCCGCCGCGCCTTCCGAAACGACCAAATAAACGGCAGTTCCCTTTTGTCGCAATCGGCGAAAATCAATCATCCGGCAGTCCATTTCGATTTCTTTTGCTGTCGGAACAGTCGTGACCATTCGCGTCGGCGCGAGCGTGAACGGACGCAGTTTGTTGTAAAGTCCGATCAGCACCGAGCCGTGCGTTTGCGGCGGTGAACGCCGAAAAGCGAAAAAGGCTTGTTTGGCAAAAAATGAGGGCGAAGTTTCGAGCGCGGCGGCAAAACCGTCTTCTTTTCCGCCAAGTCCGATGAGAAAATCGGCGGCAAAAGCCGGAATCGCTTTGTCGCCGTAAACATACGCCAAATGCAATAAAATCGCGGTTAAAGCGAGCTGTTCTGCTTCGCCCCAAAACGGGTCTTGAGAAGTTTTCTGCCTACTTTCCGCTCCCAACATCATTCCGGCAATCTGGCAGGCAAAAGACGGATTTTCACGACAGGCAGGCAGAAAATTCCATCTGTCCGATTTTTCGGGATTGTTTAAGTCGAGCCGGTAAACATTGCGGGCAAAATTTCCGGTTTGTGAAATCAACTCGCCTTTCGGGTCATAGACCAAGACGGACGAATTTTTCAGCACCTCTCGAATCATCGCCATAAAAAAGGTTTTTGATTTGCCCGAACCCGTCGGACCGAACATTGCAAAGTGCCTGAGCCATTGTTCACGCGGCAAAAACAGGTCAAATCCGCCGAAAACTTTAGCTATCGGTAAAGAGTTTTTCGGCAATGGCAA
>CADEFG010000422.1:0-3897 GCA_902826505.1 uncultured Acidobacteriota bacterium | reverse complement strand
ACCTTAAATTTATTACCCAGCTTTTTAGCAATTAAACCCTTCAAATCTGCCCAACGCGCTGAACCATGTGAGGTAGCCATCGTCCAAAGACGGTAAGAAAAGCACAAAAGATAAGTATCTAAAAATCCGGCAGCCAGCGAAAGCACCGCTAATGCCCAGAAAACCAGCCACATCAGCCCGGAAACTCCGAGCAAATATCCGGCAAACAAACTAAGAGATGCGCCGGTCAAGCCTAAAAAAATAAAAAAAATGGCTTGACCGACATCGCCCGCCCACGCCCAAAACGCTTGATAGGCAGGCAAATATTGCTCATTCGCTTTGCGCGGAATGCCGCGTGATGCGTCGAATTTTTCGATCCATTCTGATGAAAACATAAAAATTAGCGGATAACGTCAATGAGTGTTTAATAACACCTGCGACAAACATAAGAAATAAAAACGTGCCGAATTTCCTTGACATTCACACGGCTAACCATCCGATTCAACTTTCTGATTTTTTGCCGCAATTATCACAATCTTTATCTCTTTTGCGGTTGAGAAACAGATAGATTCCCCATTTTGTAATACGAAGATTACGATTCGTGTCAATAATTGAATTTGCGGTTTGTGCCATAATTTTTCCTTTCCTATTGTTGATTTTTTAATTGATTGAGAAGTCGTTTTTCTTCTTCAAGAATTTGAAGATTATTTTCGTTTTTCGGCAGCAATTCGCCGCGCCATTGGGCAAGCGTCCATCCGGCAGACACTATCTTTTCGAGCGGGGCGAAGGGCGCGGGAATGTCAAAGCGATTAACGGAAGCCGATTGGAAATAGGTAATGGTTCGTCGGTCTAAAGAAGTCAGCGGAAAGCGAAGTAATATCGCCGGACTTGCCGAATCTTGACGAGGACGCGAAAGAATTTCAAACCTCAGCGGCTCGGATTGATACCGCACTAAAATCGTGCCGGAGGGCGAATGCAGTTCACCGCTTAGAAATTCAAATCCGGGCGGCATTAATTTTCGTTCGGTTAATAAAGACCAGATTTTCTCTAAATTCGGCGGCACACTTCCCTGCTCGGTATGATAGGCAAAAACGGTGAGCGAAATCGCCATTCCGAGTGCGCCGGTTTCGCGCAATCTCAGGCTCGTATCATAAACTTCGCCCTTGAAGATTTGCGGCGCAGTATAGATTCTGTTTTCGTCCGATTCGGTTTTAGCATCATTAAACTGGTTGTGTTCGACGAATTTAATTTGTGCTTGCGTCTGTCCGCTGCGGAAGGTGCGAAGCCCGAAAATGACGGATAAAAGCAGGACGACCAAAGCAATTACATTAAAAGTCGGCGAAGATACTAATGACCGAATGATAGTTCTCAATTTCTTCGATTTTTGTGCGTAAATTTCAGTTTTAATTTTTTTAAGTTGTGGACGTTTAAGCATAATTCCCCGTTGTTTCTTGAATAATATTGTTAATGTTTGCGCCGACGGGATTAAGACCTAAGCGGAACCCATAATTTTCATCACGTTCCGCCAACCAGCGGTCAATGAGCGGATGAAAAGCCGTAGCGGTTAAGAGCAAATAATCAATTTGCAGCTTGAGAAATTCCTGTGCTTCGCTCGTTTTGACGAAATAGCAGAAGTAGCGAAGGATCGAATTTTCGTCTAAGTCTTCAAGACAATCGCGCTCGAAAGCTCCGACGACATCAATAGATTCTCTCAAAGAAGGATAATCCTCGAGACCGGCAACGCCGCGCACGCCGTCGAGAAGTTTGGCGGTAAGCGCGAGTTGAATTGAGGTTGCATTTGGACATCGCGTCCGCAGAATTTCTAGTTCTTTGAGCAATGAGGGCGTAGAAAATCGAGAAAAAACGTGGCGCGAAATAAACGGCGCACTAAGTTTATGCCGCAGATCGTTTGAAGTCGTGACGACAATCGGGCGAAAACGCCAATCCGAAACGCCAATATAACCACTCTGGAGGCGCGGAATATAAATCAGCCCGCGCTCCAGCGGCATCAGCATCGCGTCTTCAACCGACGCACCGAATTTATCGCTTTCGTCGAGTATCAAAATCGGTGGAGCAGTTTGCTCTGTTTTCGCCATCGCCTTTGCCGCCAAATCGTAAGCCAAACCCATTTCGCCCAAAATCAAAAACTCACGTTTCCACTTGTTTGCCCTGGCAAGCATCATAATATTTTCGCGCTCGTTTTCAGGCGCATCCTTCGCCATACGCAGATTTTCGTTCATCCACGCGGCTTGTTCTTCTTTGTCCCAATCGTAAAGAATTTCTTCCTGTTTCAAACCGTCGCGCCCGGCAACGATGCATATCGTCAGATTGCAGGCAGTCGCCAAAGCTTCGGGAAAAGCCGTTTTACCGCTTCCCCGCGTGCCGGAAATAAGCCAGCCTCTGCCGGATTTGAGCGATTGGCAAAAGTCCGAGAAATTCTGTTCTTCAGGCACATAACCCGTTTGGCAAATTAGCGCGTAAAGTTCCGTTTCGCGCCCTTCAAGCACAAGTTTGCGCGGATTTATTTGCAGTTTGTGATAATCGTGCGGAATCATAAAATTTCACCCTTTCAAAAATTATTTGTCTTCAATCGCCAAAACTTTTTCGGCAAGTTGGCGAAATGCCGGAGTCATTCGCGGCAAGGCAGCGCGTATCTTTTCCTTGCTACCTTCGCTAAATAAATCGGCAAGATCGCTTTCCGAAAGTCCCGTTGCCGTTATCGAGTTCTGAACTAACTTTTCCGTATTTGAAATCTCATCGGGCAAATCCGTAACCATCACAAATCCGGTAGTTCCGGCGGAAATTTCGACGAACTCATTCGGATTTCGATTGTTGCCAATCAAACCCGAAATTTCATCGGAAACCTTGGATGTTGACTCAGAAATGATAACAGTGCCACCCGAACGACGGTTTCCGATTGCGCCGAGGGCAACTGCGCCCGCTTCACGAAGACCGCCGAAGACACGCGACCAGATGCTTTTCACCTGTCGGCGGCGACCTGTAATACCTGAAGCTCCGTCATTGCCCATTACTTCCCCTTCAAATTTGACGAGTCCGCCCGTTGTTGGATCAACCAATCCGACGACGGAAATAAAAGCGCGTTTGTATTCGCTGCCACGCAAAGTTCCGACCAAAACCGTTCCCGCCGGATACGAATAATCTTTCCCCGAAACGCTTCTGGTCAGTTCCATTCTGACCAAACCACCTGAAGCCCTAAGCGTGTAAACAGCACCCAAAAAACGAATCGGCAGTAGAGTTCCGAACGGAATTGCCGTCGTGGAAGTATTGGTTAAATTAGCATTTTGATTAGCAGAAACCGCTTGATTATTTACGGCGGAAACCCGATTAATAACCGTATTTTCCTTGCGCTCGACACCGAAAAAAAGTGAACGTCCAAGCGGCGTGGTTTCTGTTTGCGATTTCGATTGTGTTTCCGTTCGGCTGACGCTATTTCCGCTCATAACGCTTGAATTTTCGGTTGAAACCACGGAATTTTGCGGTCTGGTTGAATTCGTCTGGCTCGAAATTACAGAATTATTCGGATTCCGATTCGTTTCCGAAAGCGGGTCCGACACGACTACGGGTTCATTCAAATCCGTGGCTTTAGTCGGCGGAATATCAACTAATGAATTGGAATTGGCTACGACATTTTCATTCGGATTAACCGATGAATCCGGGTTTGCCATCGGATTTTTCTCGGCAACCAGGTTGAGAGCCATTTTCATTTTTTCATCTTCGGTAACAGGCGTTGCCGAATTCGGCGAATTGGTTTTCGCCGTCCGGTCAACGGGTTGCACCTTGGGAGCGGCAAAAACTCCGATGCCGAAAAACCAGCACAAAATCAATATCAAAAGAACGAAACCGAAAATGAAGCCGACAAAAGCCATAAACAATTTCTTCTTTGAAGTTTTAGTAGGC
>CADEFG010000421.1 GCA_902826505.1 uncultured Acidobacteriota bacterium | reverse complement strand
CCGAAAAACCGCGAATGCCCGACAATGTCACGCCGTAAGGATTAGACATCAAAAACGGTGTGATCGGCGGTTCGCCGAGCCAGACCGGCAGATAAGCTCTCAAACCGGACAAAACCATGGCGATCATCGCGGCGCAAACACCGATCAGAATGTCGCGCCCGACGAGCGGATCACGCCAGTCGCCGGCGAGCAGACGATTCCACGAAATCACGCGCTCGGGCGTATGTTTTCTTAAATATGGTTCGAAGGCGAGATACATCATTCCGGCAAAACACGACCAGAAAAGCGAGACTTCCAGCCCGGTGATCAACAGATATACTTCGTCTTGGGTCATGACGTGATGCGCGACGAACGCCCACAAAAGCATGCGCAAAATAAAAATAATAAAGGTGATGCGAAACGCGCCGCGCAGATCGCTGCGCCCGGCGCGGACATTTTTGACGGCAAAGAGCGCGCTGATCGTCAGGACGCCGAAAAATATCGAAAGCAAGACGATATCGGAAGCATCCGCAGTGGTTCGATTGGCGGTTTTTTCAGCAGGTTTGTCCCACGGCTCGACGATTTGAAAATGGACGAGTTTTCCGCGATAAGCGGCGGCTTCGACGCGAATCGCGATGTCCGTCTGTTCGGGATAAACTCCCGTCCAGGCACGACGTTCGTCAAAGGCTCGCGGCGGTGTCCATTGCGATTCGGTTTCCTGAAAATCCGGCAGATCAAAACCGGCTTCCTTAAAAACGCTTGCCCAATCGAAATTTTTCGTTGCGGCGCGCGGGTCGTCGGTTTGCGGCGGAACACCGTCGAAAAAGATCAGACGGTTGCGCGTGTCGAGCCGCATTTCAACCATTCCGGGAACAGCGTTCGGCGGATCACCGGGCGAAAAAGCAAAACCGCTGAACGGCACGAGCGGTGCGGGGCTTTGCCGGTACCAGAAATACAAAACCGCCGGCTGACCGCTCGCCAGTTTTTGCCAACGCGCCGTTGATTGATCGGTGTCGCGGACGTAATCGAGATATTCCGATTCGCGGGTCAAACCGTCCGCTGAATCAAAAAACGGGTAGTCGAATTTTTTCGCCAGCTCGCGGCTGTGCTCGCGCAAAACTTCGGGCGATTTTTCAAGCGGCAGTTGACGGTGAAGATGCGTTTGTTTCGACATCAGCATCACAAGGAAGAGCGCAGCAAAAATTCCGGCGAGCAGCGCGGTTGCCACCAAAGGTTTCAAAGCTCCTTTTTTCGGCGCGGCGGCAATCATTTCCGGACTCGGCGTTTCGCCCGCTTCGAGCGCGACCTGCAGAGGATTTCCGCCCGGCAGCGCCATCGCGACGTGAAGCGCCGACGGCGGACGATTGACCGGATTTTTTTCGAGACACTGGAAAATTACTTTTTCGACGAGCGGGTCAATGCCTTTAACGAATTCCGACGGATTGGTCGGCGTTTCCGTTTGCTGTTTTCTGATCAGATCGGTGATCGAATCGGCTTGGAACGCCTGTTTTCCGGTGAAAATTTCGTATAAAACAAGACCGAGCGCGTAAATATCGCTGCGCGGCGAAACTTCCTTGCCCGTGATCTGTTCCGGCGACATATACGCCGGAGTTCCGACGCGCTCGCTTTCTTTTGAAATTTCCGCTTCAAATCCGGCGATGCCGAAATCGGTGATCCGCGCTTTGCCTTTTGAATCGATGATGATATTGGCGGGCTTAAAATCACGGTGCAGAATTCCCGCCTCGTGAATCGCGTGCAGCGCGACGCAAAGCTGGCGCGAAATTTCGACGGCGCTTTCCGACGGTAAGCGCCCGATGCGCCGCAAAAGCGACGACAGATCATCGCCGTCAACAAATTCCATCGAAATAAAATGCCGTCCGTCAATCTCGCCGATGTCGAAAACGCGGCAGACGTTCGGGTGCGAAACCCGCCGCGCGGTTCTCACTTCGCCGATAAATCTGTTTAATGCCGCGCGATCTTTTTCCAGTTTATCGGGCAGAAATTTGAGCGCGACCGCTTGCGATAGTTTGATGTCTTCCGCCTGATAAACCTCGCCCATGCCGCCTTTTCCCAAAAGTCCGATGATCCGGTAACGGCTCGCCAAAATCGTTCCGGCGACGAGTTTTTCCTGATTTAGATCGCCGGTTGTTTGATTGACTATGAGCGTTTTTTTGTCTTCAAAGATGCTGACCGCTTGCGCTGCCGCCGGATTTTCCAAAAAGCTTTCCGCGCCGTCGAAAGATTCGAGCAGTTTTTCGACTTCGCGGCGCAAATCGGCATCGCCCGCGCAGGATTTTTCGAGAAAATTTTTCCGCTCATCGGATTTGAGTTCCTGCGCCGCGTCGAACAGACCTTTGATTTTTTGCCAGCGTGTCGCGTCCATCTGTTTTTATATAGTTTGTCGTAAAGTTTGATTCAATTTAACCGAGATTGCCGGTTTCTCCAAATTTATTTCGATCGATTAACTTGATGTGTTCGGCGAAAAATGCGAAGAACTTGCGAAAAAATAAAAAGCAGGAAGCCGTTCGGACCTTCCCGCTTTTTTATTTGTGCGGATTTCCGGGGAAATCCCGGGTTAATTGAATCGTCAATTTTCTTCGGTTTGCAATTTGTTGACCCGCTCAAAAACGCGCGGCAGCGAATCGAAAAACATCAGTTTTTCGTCTGGTTGACGGCTTGAACTTCGGTGTTTTGAAACGCGACGATTTCCCATCTGCCGTCCGTTTTTGTCATCACGAGCGTCATTCGTGCCCTGCTGCTTATCCGTTCTGTCTCGCCCTCGACTATTTTCATCGAACCGGCAACGTGCACGACCGCAATGTCCGGACGCAGAAAACGAATCGTTTCTGCTGAAAGCGAGAGGTTCGAGTTTTTGTAAATCGTCTCGAAAATGTTCTGGTGCGCTTTGGCGATCACGACGCGACCTTTGATCTGCATTCCGTTGATCACCACATAATCGGCGTCTTCGGCAAATGGTTTGGCAAATTCCGCCCCGCTTTTCGCGTTCCAGCCTTTCATCAGCTGCCCGACCCGTTCGCGAATCACTGTTTCATCCGCCGTTTTATCGGCGGTCTTTTGCGCGCTCGCGCCCGTGACGGCGATGATCACCGCAAAAAATAAAATCGTAAAATCTCGTAACATTTATAATTTTCCTCCAAAATAAATTTCTTTGAACTGCCTGCAATTACTAACGCGCTACTTTTTTGCAAAAACGCTAAAAGTTTTTTTTAAATTTCGGATTTTTTTTAACGAGGATTGACACGAAAGTTTCCGTGCGAATATTCTTGAAGCAAAAATTTATGAAAGACGGTGCCGAAAATTCGCTTAATGTCACACAGCTGCTCAAGGAATGGAGCGAGGGTAAGGCGGAGGTTTTAGATAAACTGATGCCGCTTGTTTATGAAGAATTGCGCCGGCAGGCATCGCGCCATCTCAGAAAAGAGCGTCCGAACCATACTTTGCAAACGACCGCGCTGATTCATGAAGCGTATTTGAAATTGATCGACCAGAAATCGGTCGAATGGCAAAACCGTTCGCATTTTTTTGCGATCGCTTCGGTCGCGATGCGGCGGATTCTGGTCGATCACGCCCGCGAACGGCATCGCGCGAAACGCGGCGGCGCGGCGGAAAATCTGCCGCTCGACGATGCCCTGCAAATTTCTTCAGAGGAAAAGAGCGTCGATCTGCTCGCTTTGGACGACGCTTTGAATCGTCTCGCGGTTTTCGACCCGCGACAGGCAAAAGTTGTTGAATTACGCTATTTCAGCGGGCTTTCGATTGACGAAACGGCGGAGATTTTAGGCGTTTCGAACGCGACCGTGCGGCTTGATTGGAATCTGGCAAAGGCGTGGCTCAAACAGGAAATTACAAAATGATCTTTTCAGCGCGGAACCCGTCGCCAAAAAGAATCAAAATTTCTGCCGGAGATGATAAATTCGCCCGACTATTTCCGGGCGCTGACCCGCAAAACTTCCGCGACGCTCCACGCCTGCGCCAGACAGCCGCGCGGCGTGTGCGGCGCGTCGGCATCGAAAATTTCCGAGATTTGACCCAAACCTGCTTCAGTCAGATGTTTTTTGAATCCCGAAAGAATTTCCTCGATGCGTTTTTCCGCCTGATTTCCGTTTGAATAAACCCGGCGGTAAGCGTCAACAAATCCGCCGATGAGCCAGCCCCAAACCGTGCCCTGATGATAAGCGCCATCGCGCTCTAAAGGCGAGCCAATATAGATCGGGCAATAATCCTGATCTTTCGGCGAAAGCGAACGCAGACCGACCGGCGTTAAAAGCTCGGCTTCAACCTTTTCGACGACCTTTTGCGCCTGTCCGATCGAAAGCATCGAATACGGCAGGCTCGCGGCAAAGATTTGATTCGGTCGCACCTGTCCGTCGCGCTTGCCGTTGCTGACCACATCAAAAAGACAATCTTCCGCCTCGTTCCAAAAGACCGCATTGAAACTTTGTTTCGCCAGCTCAGCCATCGCTTCGTATTGTTTGCGATCGGCTTCGTCGCCAAATTTGCGGGCAAAATCCGCCATGATTTTCAGCGCGTTATACCAGAGAGCCTGAATCTCGACCGCTTTTCCGATCCGCGGCGTGACGACCCAATCGCCGATTTTCGCGTCCATCCAGGTCAATTGAACGCCTTCCGTTCCGGCGAAAAGAAGCCCGTCCGTGTCAACGTGAATATTGTAGCGCGTGCCGCGCAAATGCCACGCGACGGTTTCCGCTAATTTTTCATAAAGATGTTCGCGGACAAAATCGTAATCGCCGGTTTTTTCAACAAAGGCGCGGATCGCTTCAAAATACCAGAGCGTCGCGTCAACCGTGTTATATTCGGCTTCATCGCCGGCATCGGGAAAACGATTCGGCAGCATTCCCTTTGAAAGATGATTTGAAAATTCGAGCAAAATCGCGCGTGCAATTTCCGTTCGATTGGTCGAGATCGTCAAACCCGGCAGCGCGATCATCGTGTCGCGACCCCAATCGGAAAACCACGGATAACCGGCGATCA
>CADEFG010000420.1 GCA_902826505.1 uncultured Acidobacteriota bacterium | reverse complement strand
ACACGATTCGAACCAGTGCGTGTCTTCAAAACGTTTTAAAGGAACCGATTTTGCCTCAACCAATTCGTTATAAAACCGTTCGTATTCTGTTTTGTCCATCGGACAATTGATATAATCATCGCCGCCTTTGCCGTAGCGCGCGGCTTTAAAGGCAACCCGCATATCGATCGAATCCGCCGCGACGATCGGCGCGATCGCGTCGTAAAAATACAATTGGTCGTCGCCCGTCATTTTCATGATTTCAGCCGTTAACGCTTCGGATGTAAGCGGTCCGGTCGCGATGATCGAAATTTCGTCCGCCGGAATCGTTTTAACTTCTTCGCGCACGATTTCAATATTCGGGTGAGCTTCGATTTTTTGCGTGATGAGTTTCGAAAACTTTCCGCGATCGACCGCGAGCGCCGCGCCCGCCGGAACTTTCGTTGCTTCAGCGGCTTCCATTACGAGCGAATTTCCGCGCCGGAGTTCTTCCTTCAAAAGATACGGCGCACTTCCGACTTCATCACTTTTGAGAGAATTCGAACAGACGATTTCCGCCAGCAATTCAGTGCGGTGCGCAGGCGTTTGCGTTAGCGGGCGCATCTCGTAAAGTTTTACCTTCGCGCCCGAATTAGCGGCTTGCCACGCGGCTTCAACTCCGGCTAATCCGCCGCCGATCACATTTATTTCTTTCATTTTTTTATGATAACTCTTTAATTTCGTTTTCGATATTCAATCGCGCTTGTTCTTCAAATAATGCCCGAACCTCGTCGGTGTAATAGATATTTCCGTTTAATAAAAATCTTCGTAAAATTATTTTGCGCCGATAGCGATAAACGGCATCGGGAACAAACGAATATTCCTGTTTGATCGCCCGCGCATATTTCTTATAAATTTCTTCTTTTGTTCCAAGAATCGAAAGATCGAAGTCAAGAAACAATTTCCCGTCCTGATCCATCCCTGACGCATCGTGTTTCTGCGTTGCCAAAATCATTCTTTCAACTTTTTCGAGAACAGATTTTGGAAAATTTAACTCGGTCAATTTTATAACTGCCAGTTTCGCGCTTTCAATTTCATTATCAGAATTTTTCGGCTGATAAATTACGTCGTGAAACCAGATTGCCAGACAAACGCTGTCGTGATCGGAAATTTTTTCTCTGAAACTTTCCGCGATCATAAGTAACGCGCTGACATGACTTAAATCATGATAAAACCGATGTTTTTCGGAGTATTTGGAGATGACCAAAGAAGAAATTTCAGCAGATTTAACTTCATCATCGGAATAACTTTTGAGAAGTTTTCTAAAATCATTTTCCAGATTTGTCGTTAAAGTTTTGCCAAAACGGAAAAACTCTTGATCAACTTTTCGATTTGACATCCTTAAACTTTACTAAAGATTTGTTCGGAATTTCAATAAAAAGTTAAAAATCTAATCGGTAAAAAGCGGTGGTTGCGCAATATTCCAATCGGTGATTTCCCGAACTTCCGCGCCGCGCCGGTCGAGTTCGTTTTTGACAACGCGGCGATGACAATTTTCCAGATTTTCGCAGGCGCACATCAAAACGACGTTCGTTTCCCACGATTCGATCAGCCGAATGCCGATCTCAAGATTGTGAATCTGAATTGCGCCGCCGGTTTTGTAGTTGCGATTGCCGAGCTGCGAAACGTGGCGGTAACGGTCTTTGAGAAGCAGTTTGAGATAATCTTTGCGCCATTCGAGATGACGCGAAACCGGCGCGAAACGAATATCGGCAAGCACCGCTTCGTGAAAATCGAGCAAACCGGAAAGCTCGCCGATATCTTTGCCGCGATAACCTGTCGTAAAAAACTTCATCTCAAAAATCGGTCAATAAAACCGCGTCCTGCGTTTCGGCGATGAGCGGGTAAAGAAATTGTTTGCCGTCGGGCGACCATTCGGGAAGATTCGACGAGCCTTTGCCCAAACCGTCAAAGATTTTATGTTCGCCGCCCGCGACCGGCAATAAGATCATTTTCAGATTCTCGCCCGCCGAAAAAATCTGCGTGATATATTTGCCGGACGGGTGAAAACGGATCTGACGTTCGTAGATCGGAATCGGCAAACTGATCTTGCGAACAAGTGCGCCCGAGTCGGTCGCGACCAGCGCGATCCGCCATTTGCGGTCGGCTTCCCAATCCATAAAATAACAAGCCATCTGCGCGCCGTCGGGCGAAATCGCCGGAAAATAGCATTTTTCTCTCAGAAGTCGCGGGTTCGGTTCGCTGTTGGAAGTCAGAAAAACACCTTCGGCATAACCCACACCGCGATGAAAAACGATTTTTCCGTCGTTTGAAACATCGGGCAATTGGTCGCTGCCGTCGCTTAATTGTCGCAATTTTTGACCGCTTGAATCGCTTTGCCAGATTCCTTTTTTGTCCGCTTGGCGCGACCCGAAGATCAAGCTCTCGTCAGCGGGCGAAACAGCAAGACCAAAGCGGATGTTGGCATCAAAAGTGATCTGTTTTTGATTTGAGCCGTCCGCGTTCATTCGCCATAATTCGCGTTTGCCGCTTGCCCGCGAAGCATAAACGATGTCTCCATTCGCGCCCCAATCAGCAAGATCAATTTGGTCGGAAGCCGTCAAAATTTCGCGCACTTTAAGCGTTTTTTCGCTTTCAGCGAACTCGGCAATTCGCAGACTCGAAAAGAAATTGACCTGCCCGGCGAGAATTTTCCCGCTCCCGGCGGCAAGCCAGTTATAGGTTTGGAGCTCGTTCGTCAGTTGTTTGGCTTCGCCCGTTTTGCGCGAAACTGTCCAGATCTGGCTCGGCAGTCCGTCTTCTTCCGCAGCGATAAACGCCAGTTTGTCGGCGTCGAGCCACGCCGGATTACTTAATGATTTCCAGCGTTTTTCAGTCAAATAGCGTTCGCTGCCGTCGTTCGGGTCAATCATCAAAATCGCCGCTTGCGAGCCGTTTTCATTTTTTTCGGTCACGGCAACCGCGACGAACGCGCCGTCGGGCGACCAGGCGACCGGACTCGATTTGAACATTTCAAAATACCGAAGATCGTGTTTGGCGCGAATCAAAATACGCGAATTGGTGCCGTCAATGTCCGCGACGCCGAGCAAAGTTTCCTTTTCGGCGTTGTTTGAATCGGTAAAAGCAAAGCGTTTTCCGTCGGGCGAAATGCTGATGCTTGCGCCGCTTTTGATATTCGGAATCTGCTGCGAAACGCCGCCGATGATCGGAATTTTGAAAATTAACGGGTCGATTTCGTTTTTTGAAAAAACGGACGCGAAAATAAACTGGTTGTCGGGCGAAACCGTCAAACCGACATATTCGTGCGGCTGCGGCGACGCGATCCGGTTTTCGCTGCCCGTTTCTAATTGACGCAGCCAAAGGCTTTCGCCCGCGTCTTCCTTTTGCGCGAAAACGGCAAATTTCCCGTCGGGCGACATCGTCGCGTTGACGATCTTACCGTTGGTCGTCAGCTTCGCCAGTTTTAATTGTTTGTTTTCGACCGTTTGCGCGGGTCGGCTCAAAAACCAGCCGACGGCGACGATCGTTAAAGCGGCAAAAACCGCAATTCCGCCAACGCCAAACCATTTTCGACCAAAAGCAGTTTTTTCGCGCAGTGTTTGCCATTGCGGGATAATTTCCTCTTCGTGTTCGATGGTCAGTTCGGAAACCGAATGAGTTTCGATCATCAAAAGATTTTCGCTCGTGTCGGCGGCAAATTTATAGCCTTTGCCCGGAACCGTCACTAAAAAGCGCGGCGCGTTTTTGGTTTCGCCAAGGACTTTTCGCAAGTTGGAGATCTGCACGACCAAATTTGCTTCCTCGACAAAACTGCCTTCCCAAACCGCATCGAGAATCTCGTCTTTGGAAATAATCCGCCCGTTGTTTTGCGCGAGAAAGGTCAATAGATCAAAGGCTTTGGCGTGCAGCGCAACAGTTTCGCCGCCGCGCGACAAACGCCGATGAACCGTATCGAGTTCAAATTCGGCGAAGGAAATTATTCTGTTCGGCTGGTCGTTCATCGCTCATTTATAAGGATTTATAAGAATTTATCTGCAAATTTAGGACAATTTCGCGGCATTTTTGCCAGTCTTGCTTCATTGCAATTAAAACTGTGGATGAATTTCGGGTTTCGCCGAAAAGTTTAGCAGAAAGCGCCACGAAACAAAAAGACATTTTTTATGAAAACAAAGCGCCGCACCAAAATCAGATTTGAAAAACACGAATTGACACTGATTCGTCTGAGCCGCAACACGAGATTTTTTTGCCCGGATTGTCAGACGGAAACCGCGCATTTAACTATTTTTCAAGCGGCAAAGGCGCTTGCCGTTTCAGAGAAAGACATTTTTCGTCTGGCTGACACGGGACAGATTCATTCAATCGAAACGGAGCAAGGACAACTTTTGATCTGTGCGGATTCCGTTTCAGCTTTTCGTCCGAATACAGATTTACAGGAAATTTAATTCGATATTTTAGAGGTAATTTAAAAACATTTTAAGAGGAATAATTATGGGTGAAAAAGTACATTTTTGGTCGGATATTCCAAATGATTGGCGAAACGAATTTGCATCATCAAGAAATGATGCGGAAGCACATTCGGAGGGGACAGGCACTTCGACGCAAATAACCAGTCTCGAAAATTTAAAGTCGGTCTTTCGGTCGATGTTAAATTTCAATATAACTCTGGACTCGATCGATTTTCATACCCACGGCAGTCCCGGATCAATTTGTTTGGGTTCAGATCGTCTTAATTTCAACAATGTTGTCATTACCTTAAATCAACAAAATTTTGACACGCTTTTTAACAAGGACGCTTCGATCGTTTTCACCGGCTGCAATGTCGGCGAAGGCTACAAAGGCGAAATGTTTCTAGCGCTGATTGGTCGGATTCTATTAGGAACATCAGGCGGAAAAGCGATGGGAGACACCGGCATCGGTTTTGCGGTCGGATTTTGGTCAGGCGAAGTTTATCACCCGTTCGGAAGTTTGGTCACCGCGCATGTCGCGGTCGGCGGAAGCGTTCAATTGGAAAATCATTCTTATCTC
>CADEFG010000419.1 GCA_902826505.1 uncultured Acidobacteriota bacterium | reverse complement strand
GTAAAAAGCCGAAAAAGCGTTGTTCCCGCGCCCGGAATTGCCGAAGTTGTAGCCGACTTGAAAGAACTGGCGCTTGGCAAATGAATAACTGAAACCGGCGGCGGCGTAGCCGAAACGGTTTTTGCCGCTGTACCAATCGCCCGTGAAGCTCAATTTGCCGACGATCGGCTGTTCGATGCCGACGATCGCGCCGGTTTTTGTCCCGAAATCGCGGTCGGCGCCGAAAACCGTGTAAACGCCGCCGGTGAGGCGCGTTTCACCGGTTTTTTTGATGGTTTTGCTGGCGTTTGTGTAAAACAATCCGAATGCGCGGCGTCCGGCTGATCGATTGAGCGGCACGAAAAACTGCGCGCCGGTCGAAACCGCGATGCCGTATTTTTCCTTTTCGTAAACTTTATATTTGATGTTCGGCTGAAGCTCTTTCGGCGAAGTCCTGCCGTTGCGCGTGTAGAAAAAGTTGATGCCGACTTCGAGATTTTTTCTGACGCCGTAAACCGTTCGATAACCGAAAGTTTGAAAACCGCCCTTGTCGAATTTATCAAAATGACCGATAAAATCGCCTTCGATATAAAAGCGTTTTTCGCCTAAGACATCGGTCGAAGGAATATTGAAGATCGTTGATTGGGCTGGGATCGCGAAGTTTGCCGCACAGATCAACACAGTTAAAAAGACCACACGGCACCAAACGAATTTGATTCCACTCATTGTTTTTTTTCTCCTTTGGAATATGTCAGTTCCGCATTGAAAGCGATTTCGAGACAATTTTCTTCGCTCAAATTCGGAACAATTTTCGACAAAGGCACTCTTGTTAAATTTTTCGTGAATGTATCCTACAATATAAATTCGCGGATGAGAAGTTAAACGGGACGTTTTCAGGGGTTTTTGTTGCGGTCAAGGTCGTGCAGTTCCCATTCGTCGAGCAGTTCGGGGCGAACTGGTTTGTCGTCCGATTGCCAGCTTAAAATAAAGCGCGGCTGCTGGTTGTCGCTGGCGTGTTTGACATAACTTAAGATCAAAACCCAACCCGCCTTTAAATATTTATTCAGTTCGATGGTCGAACCGACTTCCGTCGTTAATTTTGTGTCTTCAATCGGCATATTAATCCCATTTCCCTGTTTTTTGTAATTTTCGAATTTTTCGTTTTGCTAATTCTCGTTTCAAAACGGTCATTCTGTCAAGGAAAACAATGCCGTCGCAGTGGTCGGTTTCGTGCAGAACGCACCGCGCCATCAAATCCGTGCAATCGAGCTCCTGCTCTTTTCCGAAAACATCCTGATACCGAACGACGGTCCGAACTTCGCGGCGGACGGTCGTATAAATTCCCGGAAACGACAAACAACCTTCGTCGCCGATCTGTTCGCCTTCCTGCATTTGAATCTCGGGATTGATCAGCGCGATCCGGTTCGGTTCGCCTTTTTCGACCGGCACATCCATCACAAAAAGACGTTTGGACACACCGACCTGCGGCGCGGCAAGCCCGCAGCCTTCTGCCGTATACATCGTTTCAAACATATCTTCGACGAGTTTTTGCAGGTTTTCGTTAAACTCATCTTCGGCGACCGGTTTCCCGACCGTGAGCAAGACCGGTTCGGGAAAATGTACAATTTTGAGTAAAGCCATAAACTACATTTTATAAGTTATAGAGCAAAAGGTAAAAGGTAAAATTCAGACGAAAAAATGTTTGACCTTTCGATTGACTCGCAGCCAAACCGCAAATTTTGTTTTTCTTTTGGGACTTTCGCCTTGCGAATCAGCGCTTTGACGAACAATTCGCCGAATATCAAAATCTAATTTGCAAATCGTAATTCGTTGCCCGCCGCCGAAAAATTCGAGTTTTTTTTGCTCGAATTTTGCGACATTTTTTGAAAGCTCGGAAATTTTGCTTTTTGACAAAGACCGGCAAAATTCGAGCGCGTCCTCAAAATGTTTGTTGACGGTTTGCGGGTTGAAATTTTGTGAAAATTCTCGAAAATGTTCGGTCAATTCTCCGGCTAAAACCTTTTTTGTAAGCGGCAGAAACTTTTCGACCTCGCGCAGACGTTTCCAAAAAAGCGATTCGGCAAAAAAGTTCAACTCTTCGGGCATAATTTCGGCGATTTCGGTGACCTCTTTTTCGTTCAAACCGTTTTCCGCGCCGACTTTTTCCGGCATCAATAAAAAAGCGCGGCGCAGCGCGGCGTCCGTATAAAGTCTCGCGAGAAAATTTTGTTGTTCCAGCAAACTCATTCAAATTTGCGTTTTTTTTGTTCGATGTGCAGCAATTCCGTCGAATTTTCCGTGACGCTCGGGATGGGTTCAAAACTGCTTTCGTCCAAAAGTTTTCTGGTGTCGGCGCCGATGGTTACCTTTTCCGAATCCTTCGATTCGGATAATTTTTCTTTTAATTCCAAAAGTTTTTCATTCATAAAAAATTTCGGATAATTAAAAAAGAAAACGGCTAACAGTCCAAATAAGAGAAACGCCAAAAATCCCGACCAGTATAAAACATTTTCACCCAGTAAAATCATTTTGTAATAAACAATTTTGAAAAACAGGAAACTGATCCCGATACTCGCCAAAATGATCAGCGACGAAATGCCCAATTTATCAAAAATTTCCTTTCGCTTTTGGAGAACGAAAATTTCGTTGTCGGGATTTTGTTCGCTGACGATTTGGACAATCGCATTGATTTTTAATCCGCATTGGCGGCAGAATTTTTGTTCATTTTCGATTTTATTGGCGCAATTCGGACAATACATTTTATTCACTTTAACTCTTTTGTTTGATTTTCGACGTGGAGAAGTTTTGTTGAATTTTCCGTGACGCTCGGAATGGGTTCGAATGGTTTTTCTTCCAAAAGTTTGCCGGTCGTTTTCGGTGCGGCGATTTCATGCGGGGGTTGCCATTTATATTTTTCCTTCGTGCTTTTCAGGTCTTCGTTGATAAAAATGTAAATTTCCAAAAGCGCCGCAAAGATCACAAAAAAGACCAGCAAAAGCCCGACCCAGACATTTTTGCCCGTCAGGATCATCGAATTAACGATCGCGTAAATGATTCCGCAGATCCCGAGCAACAAAACCGTCCCGAAGCCATACCACGCAAACGCCCCGAAATTCTCCAACCATTTTTCTCTGGTTTTCAGACGTTCGGTTTCGGCGGTCGGAATCTGCGCGATCAGCGATCTAGCCGAATCCTCAAGATTCAAACCGCAGGAACGGCAGAAATTTTGTTCGATCTGATTGTCGGCACCGCAATTTGGACAAAACATAATTCGATCTTGGATTTTAGATTTTGGATTTTGGATTTTTCATTTCTGATTGTCCTTCAAAATTTTATACGGCAGAAACTTTTTTTAGGTTCTGAATTTTCATCAATCCGCGCGCCGTTTCCAATTCTTCTAAAATTTCTTCAAAAGGCGGAAAGTCGGCGTCGCGTTCGAGAACTGCGCCCTTGATTTCGCTTCTCTTGCAAACTTCCGCAAAGACTTCCCAAATTTCGCGCTCGGTTTTGTTGGCATGCGCATCGATCAAACGTTTCCCGTGGCGGTTCGACCCGACAAAATGGAGCTGGACAACCCGTTCGAGCGGAATTTCATCCAGAAATTTCCGCCAGCAAAACCCGAAATTTTGTGAATTTATATAAAGATTCGTGACATCGAGCAGCAATCCGCAATCGGTTTCTTCGAGAATCGTTTTGATAAATTCGCTTTCCGGCATTTCCGACGACGGAAACCGCACAAGATATGTAATATTCTCTAGAATCAAAGGGGTTTTGATCCGCGATTTGACTTGTGCGATGTTTTTGACAAAAACCCTGACGGCTTCCTTTGTATAGGGCACGGGCGCGAGATGTCCGATTTTGACACCGCCCGATCTTGTAAAACAAAGATGGTCGGAAAACCATGGAGGTTTGATGAATTCGACAATTTCGGCGACCTTTTCGAGATATTCTTCGTCAATTCCCTCGGCGCTCCCGAGCGAAAGTTCGAGCGAATGCGGAATCAGCGGAAAATGTTCCTTGAGAAGTTTCAGTGCGCCGAGTTTGTCAGGTTTCGCGTCGAGATAATGATCGGTCGTGATCTCCAAAAAATCGATTTTATCCTGATTCAAAAAAACCGACCCGCGAAACTGTTCGCGAAAACCGATGCCCGCCCCGAGCGATTTTTGGGTGTTTTGTTTTTGGTTCCGGTCTTCGCTCATAAAACTGTTTAACGCGGTTTCAAATGCACCCAGAGATGCCAGCCGAGAAACTTTTCAAACGGCAATTTCCCGACCGGGAGCGGCGGCGCGTACATAAATCTTTGATATTTTTTTTCGATTGTGAATTGCTGGAAATCCGCTTCGACCGTTTTCAGATCGTAAACCTTTGAATACGGGTTGAGCGCGCCGTCGGTATTTCGATGCAGAAAACTATCCATTTTCAAATAGTTAAAAATCCCGCTCCGGCGCGCATTTTCCAGATGCTGTTCAATATTGCCCTCGGCTTTATGTTTCGTAACATACATTACCAAGAGCGCGAGCCGCCGGACAAAAGCGATCGAAGCGCGATAATTCAGCGAGTTCTTGGCGTAAAGCATCACGATCAATTCCCCGTCGGGTTTCAAAATCCGATGAATTTCGTCCTGCGCTTTTTTTATTTCGGGAACATGATGAAGAACGCCGTGACTAAAAACAATATCGAAGGATTTGTCGGAAAACGGCATTTCGACGACACTGCCCTGCGTGATTCCGCCAAATTTGAGCTTCCGCAGATTTAACCTGATGTTTGTCCGGCTGACCGATTCGGCGGTCAGGTCCAAACCGAACCAATCCGCGCCGCGCCGAATGATCTGTTCCGCATCGGCGCCCTGTCCCAAACCGATTTCAAGCGTTTTTTTTCCCTGAAAATCAATATTTTTCAAACATTCCAAAATGTGCGATTCTTTTGTATATCGGTAATCATCGTAGGCTTTGAAAAAATTCTCATAATCGTCTTCAAATTTTTCAAAACCGCCGATCAAAGATTCGCCGCAAGGGTGTTTTTGCCAG
>CADEFG010000418.1 GCA_902826505.1 uncultured Acidobacteriota bacterium | reverse complement strand
GTTCAAAATTTCCTTATCCTGCCACGTGATGCGCCCGCGCCATCCGGTTTTTAAGGCTTTCAGAAACGCTTCTTTGGCGGCAAACCGCGCCGCAAAGCTTTGCGCCGCCGCCGCGCCTTTTCCTTCGCAGTAAACGCGTTCTTTTTCGGTAAAAACCCGCTCCGTAAAACGCGGCGTTCTTTCCAGAGTTTCGCGGATGCGATAAACTTCTACAATGTCTATGCCGATCGAAACAATCATTAGTCCAGAGTCCAGAGTCCAGAGTCCAGAGTCCGAAGACCAAAAACCAGAGACCGAAGAACAAATTTTAGCAGAAAACGGATTTTATTGGCGCGTTAACCAAGGCGTCAAGATTTTGGTCAATCGCGCCCTCGAAGAAAAAGGTTTTGCGAACGGTTTTTCGACGCGGTCGGGCGGCGTTTCCGCTTTTCCCGAAAATTCTCTCAATCTCGCGGGCTACGACGAAGACTCGGCGGAAAACATCGCCGAAAACCGTCGCCGGTTTTTGAGTGCTTTCGACGGTGATTTTCAGCTTGCGTCGTGCTGGCAAATTCACAGCGCGGACGTCCGCCACGTCAAGGATCTCACGGACGCGAAAGACGGCGATCATAAAATGGACGCGCTCGTCTCCGCCGCGAAAGGCGTTTTGCTCGGCGTCAAAACCGCCGATTGCGTGCCGGCTTTGCTCGGCGACGCGAAAACCGGCGCATTTGCCGCGATTCACGCCGGTTGGCGCGGAACCGTCCAATCGATCGTTTTAAAAGCGATCGAAAAGATGCAGAAGATTTACGGCACGGATCCACAGGACTTAATCGCCGCGATCGGTCCGGCGGCAACTTGCAAAAACTACGAGATCGGACAAGATGTGATCGACGAATTCCGCGCAAACTTCCCGAATTCCAAACATCTTTTTACGCCGACGCGCGAAAATCACGCACTGATCGATCTGCACACCGCCAACAAGGAACAGCTTGTTGACAGCGGAGTTTTGCCGGAAAACATTTTTGTCGCGCCGCTCTGCACGATGGAGCGCACCGATCTGTTTTTCTCCTACCGCCAGGAGAAAAAACTCTACGGCAAAACAGGTCGTTTGATGTCGGTGATCGGAAGATTTCAAAGTGAAAAGGTGAAAAAGTAGAAAAGTGAAAAAGTTTTTAAGTACGATTGACCGAGCTTTTTCACCTTTTCACCTTTTCACCGTTTTACTTGACTCTTGCCGTCAGCGTCACTTCTTTTGTTTTCGGCGGATAGCAAACCTCGTCGGTGCAAGCCTGATAACGAACGACGGCGCGGACTCTGACGACATTTCCCTTAAAATTCGCCGGCACGGTTAAATTAAACGAAAATGTCGCGGTGCCTTCATAAACATTGAGCGTGTCTTCGGAAAACTGAAACTTGCGATTTTTGCCGCGCGGATAGTTGACGCCGCTGGTTTTTGCGCCGACCGCGCTGACCTTAACGGTTGTCGGAATCGCGTATTGGCTGTTCGGACGATTGGAATTAACGTGCAATCCGCCCGGAATGCTGAGGGCGACCGTTCCTCTGACGGAACCGCCGCGCGTCACCGTGCCGATCGAACCGCTGACCGATTGGGCGTTTGCCGCGCCTTCGGCAAAAAACAATAAACCTAAAGATAAAATTGCGCTGAATAATATTTTTTTCATAATTTTCTGAAACTTGATGATGAATTTCCCCAAATCAAAGATGCTTTTATTTTACGCGGAAACTTTCGATTAGTTTATTTACCCGCTCCTCGTAAACTTCCCGCAACTCGCTCAAAACCGTTACCTGCAAATCGTAAACCTTTTCTTCCGCTTCGATAATTTTATGATAAATCTCGGTTTCGACGCTTTTTTCCGCCTTTTCGCCTTTGAGCAAAAGCGTTTTTTTGCCGATCTTTTCTTCCGACGTTAATTTATCAAACGATTCTTTGGCAGTTTCGCCAACTTCCGCGAGTTTTTGGCTGCCGGAGACTTCCAAAATAATATGCGCCTGCCGCAGTTTTTCCGCGTCGTCTTCGCCGTAATCTTTTGAATACGCCTCAAACGCATATTCGGATTCGGCGCGGATCGGATTCAGAAAGCCTTCCGGTTTGACGAGAAAAAAATCGTCAGTTTCAACCGTTTCTTCTTCAAAAGCCTGCGCCGCGCTGCGTTTGATGCGCGTTGAAGTATAAACCATCAAGGCGACGATAATACTTCCGATAATTAGAATTTCCATAAATTTGAGAGTGAAAAAGTGGAAAAGTGCAATGGTGAAAAAGTTTGTTTGATTGTATTTTACAAAACTTTTTCACCTTTTCATCTTTTCACCTTTTCACCTGGCGATCTGCACTAAATTCGGTTCGGATTTTGCCGCGAGCTGTCCGCACGCCGCGTAAATATCGCGCCCGCGCGGCGTCCGCAAATAAGCCGCAACGCCTTTCGATTCCAGAACGTCTTTAAATCTCTGGATCTGTTCCGGGCGCGGCGGCTGATATTCGAGCGGTTCGGCGGAATTATGCGCGATCAGATTGATCTTCACCTTGCGTAAATCGTATTTTTCCAACAGCCGCGCCAATTCGCGGGCGTGTTCGTCCGAATCGTTCACCGCTCCGAGCAAAACATATTCAAACGTAAACCGCTCGCCGCGCCGCAGAGATTTTTGAAATTCCTGCGCCGCCGCAAAAAGTTCTTCGATGTTCCAACGCTTGTTGATCGGCATCAGCCTGTCGCGCAGCTCGTTGGTCGGCGCGGATAATGAAATCGCCAGATGCGGTCGCGCTTCGAGCTTGGCAAATTCATAAATTTTCGGCACGATCCCGGCGGTCGAAACCGTCACGCGGTTCGGCACAATAAATAATCCTTCCGCGTCCGACATTATTCCCAAAGCCTTGATTAAATTTTCAAAATTCAAAAACGGCTCGCCCGCGCCCATCCCGACGAGATTCGTGCCGTGCGGCGTTTCTTTCCCGACGCCGTAAACGTCGTTGAGAACAATGATGATCTGTTCGACGATCTCGCCCGCCGTCAGATTTCTCAGCAGTCCGAGCTTTGCCGTCAAACAAAAATCGCATTTCAGCGGACAGCCCGACTGCGACGAAAAACAGATCGTGTCGCGCCCGCTCGTCGGAATAAAAACCGTTTCGACCGGCAGATTATCGTGCGTTTTCATCAGAAAACGGCGCGTTCCGTCCACCGAAACATAGCGCGATTCGACCGTTAAACACGAAGCTGTCGCGATTTCATTTAACTTTTCACGAAAAGCTTTCGGCAGATCGGTCATTTCGTCAAACGCTAACAACCGCCGCGCGTGCAAGCCTTTAAAAATCTGTTTCGCCCGATATTTCGGTTCGCCGATCGACGCGACAAACGCGGTCAGATCATTCATCGAAAAGCCGGTCAGATGAAGTTTTTCGCTCATTACCGTTTTATTTTATCGTAATTTGCGCCGACAGACGAATTTCGCTAAATTGTGCTAAACTCAAGGAAAATATTTCGCGTGAAAATTTATGAATAACAAAACGCTTGCCGGCGCGATTATCGCGCTGATCATTATTCTCGGCGTCATCTTTTTTTGCTTCTGGCTCGGCAAATCGATCTACAATCGTTTTCGCGGAACCGACGATCCAACCGTCACGCAGCCGACCAACCAGCCCAATAATCCTTCTACCAACCCGACTTCGCCCGAACAAGCCCAAACCGTTTATCTGGCGCTCGGCAATCCGTCAAACGCTTCCGCCGCAGACCCGAACAATTATCTGCTGACCAATAATTTTATGGTCATTTCCTACAATCGCGACCGCGGAATCCCGAATTGGGTCGCGTGGCGCGTTTCCAAAGCCGATCTCGGACAGCTCGACCGCGAAGATTCGTTTCGCCCCGACGACCGGCTGCCGAAAGGCTGGATGCGTGTGACGCCGACCGATTACACGGGCAGCGGCTATGATCGCGGACACCTTTGCCCGAATGCCGACCGCTACGAAAGCCGCGAGGCGGCGGATTCGACGTTTGTGATGACGAATATGACGCCGCAAACCGGCGATCTGAATCGCGGACCGTGGCAGAAACTCGAAGCCTATCTGCGGTCGCTCGTCACGCGCGGCAGCGACGTTTACATCTACGCCGGAGTTTACGGCGACAAGGGAAAACTCAAGAAAAAAGTGACGATTCCGACCAACGATTGGAAGATTGCGGTCGTCGTTCCGGCGGGCGCGCCGATTTCCGCGATCAACGAAAAAACGCGGGTGATCGCGGTCGATATGCCGAACGTCAAAGGAATTATGAACGCCGATTGGCAGGTTTACCGGACGACCGTCCGCGAGATCGAAAAATCGACGGGCTACAATCTGCTTTCGAGTCTGCCGCAAAACGTGCAGGACGCGCTCGAAACAAAAACCGATACGATCAATAATTGAAACCCGTAAAAATTTAATGCGTAAAACCGCTCATTATGAAAAAAAATCTTTTGCTTTCTTTCTTTGTCGTGCTATTTTTTTCTTTTAATTCGATGGCGCAAACAACCGAGATCAAAGCAGCCGATCCGGCGGACGTCGCTTCGATCGACGCGATCATGAAAGCCGTTTACGACGTGATTTCGGGCGACGCCGGCAAACCGCGCGACTGGGACCGGTTCCGGACGCTTTTTCACAAGGATGCGCGATTGATCCCGTCGGGCAAAAATGCGCAGACCAATGTTGTCGCCGCGCGCGTGCTTTCGCCCGAAGATTACATCAAACGCGCTGCGCCGAATATGGAAAAGGAAGGCTTTTTCGAACGCGAAAAGGCTCGCCGCGTCGAGATTTACGGCAATATCGCGCACGTTTTTTCGACCTACGAATCCTTCCGCAGTCTTTCCGACAAAAAACCGTTTATGCGCGGCATCAATAGTTTTCAGCTTTTCAACGACGGGACGCGCTGGTGGGTCATCACGATCTTCTGGCAGGGCGAAACTCCCGAAAACCCGATTCCAAAGAAATATCTGAAGTCGAAAAATTAAAAATCAGTATAACGAGCGGTAGTGAGGAGCGTTGAAAATTCAAA
>CADEFG010000417.1 GCA_902826505.1 uncultured Acidobacteriota bacterium | reverse complement strand
CGGCCTCGCGATAGAGGTTGCCCCGGCGGTTGTCGCGGTTGTCGCGGTTGTCGCATTATCCGCATTGGTCGCTTGCAGACTGCGAATGCCGTAGGGCGCGGACGTGATCGGCTGGCGCGGCGCGAGGGTCGTAAAAATCGGCGCCAGCGATTGTTTGACCAAAACTTCCAGCCAGCGACCCGCGCCAGTAAACTGCGCGCCGAAATCGAGCCGGACGGTAAAAACACCGTTCGCCACCGGAACGGCGGTTCGGATCAGCGTCGCACCAATTTCCGAACCGCCCGTTTCAACCGGATAAAGGCGAAACGCGAAATCGTAGTTGCCGTTTGCCGCCGCTGCGCCGTCCGTTAATCTGCCTTGATATGTAAATTCGGTCGTTTGCGCCGCCGCCGCGCCGCACGCGATCAGCAGTAACACCGTCGTGACTATAAAATTCGTGGATCTGATTTTTAATCTGAACATATATTTCTCCCGTGTTCCGAAGTCGCTTCAAATCGTGCCGAAACGCTGACTGCCGCGAGCGAAGGCACAAACCATAAAAGCCAATTTATCCGGCTGAATTTTCGTTTCATTTTTCGATTTCTCCTTTGATGTTTTTTTCGTTCTCAGAAAGCGACCTGACGCACACCAGAAGCGAACCGTTTGATGTTTCCCGGAAATGTATTTGTCCGGCTTCGATCATTTGAAAAATCATTCGTGCGCCGCGAGCCGTATTTTGCGCGGCTTCGTCAACCGTCAGCATTTGCCCGCCGCATTCCGCACACGAAGAAAAGAGCGTTTGCTTGCCGGTTTCGACAAACCAAACTTTTTCGTGGCGGATTTCGATTTCCATCTTTCTTCGGATCTTCAAAATTTCGCTCCCGCGCCGCCGCTAAAATAAATAATTGAAAAAAATCACACTGACCTTTATAATTGCCGTGTCTCCGAAAAGTCCTTTGGAAAATCTTGATTTTTTCTTGATTTTTTATTTTTCCGATATGGACGAGCAAAAAGAAAGGTTTTACGAATTCGATGATTATCGGATCGAAACCGTAGAACGCGTTCTGCGGCGCGGTGAAGTTGTAATTTCGCTTCAGCCGAAAGCCGTCGAGCTGCTTCTCGTCTTATTGGAAAATCACGGGCGCGTCGTGTCCAAAGAAGATTTGCTGGCGCGCGTTTGGGAAAACCAATTTGTCGAAGAAGCCAATCTTTCGCACACGGTTTTTCAGCTTCGCAAAACGCTCGGCGGCAAAAACGGAAAGTTTATCGAAACCATTCCGAAACGCGGCTATCGCTTTGCGGCAGATGTCAGAAAGACGTTTGACGACCAGACCAAAATTCTCGTCGGCGAACAAACCGTCACGCGAATTTCGGTTGAAGAAGAAATCGACACGTTCCAAATTCCAAATTCCAAATTCCAAACCGGAAGCCAAAACTTAAATCTCAAAAAAAGCACAGTATTTTTTTCGATCGCTTTACTTTTTGCCGCTGGCGCGGCGCTTGGCGGAATTGTTTATTTCAGCCGCGAAAATAAAACGTCTGCCCAAAAATTCGCGCCGCGCTTTACGCGTCTGACAAACTCGGACAAGATGATTGCCTCAACGATCTCGCCGGACGGAAAATTTATTGCCTACGCCCAAAATTACACTTCCGGCGAAGGCACTTTATATATCCGGCAAATCGAGACAAATCGTGAAGTAAGATTGTTAGAGCCGCGCGAAAGCTTTTTCGGAACGACCGCATTTTCGCCCGACGGCGCGTTTATTTATTACATCGAACATAAAAGAAACGCCGCGCAAGGCGTCTTAAATCGCATTTCGATCTTCGGCGGACAGCCGTCGAAAATTCTCGACGATGTCAATTATATGTTCGGACTTGCGCCCGACGGCGAGCGCGTCGCTTTTTTTCGCAACGAACCGGAAGAAAAACAAAGAAGCCTGATAATTGCCACTTTGGACGGAAGTAGTGAGCAAGAAATTTTGACGCGTCCCAATGATAAATTGCATATCGATTTATGTCCGGCGTGGTCGCCCGACGGACGCTTGATAGCTTTCGGCGCAACCGAGAAAAACGATTCGGAACAAACGAAAAATCAGCCGCCGATGCATATTTTCATACTGGAAATTGCGACCGGCGAAGTCAAAAAACTTTCCCGCGAGGCATGGCTCGGCGTCGGCAAAATGAATTGGATGCCCGACGGCAGCGGCGTAGTTTTTCTCGGCAATCTGCCGCGCATCGGCGTTCATATCTATTTTGTTTCCTATCCGCAGGGCGAATCAAAACGCCTCACCAACGAGTTGAATAACTTCGGCAATTACGGTCTCGGAATCACTGCTGACGGCACCACGATGGTTGCCGATCTGTGGGAAAGATCGTTTCAATTATGGACGACCGATATTGCCTCAAATAACAACGCCGAGCAAATTACTTTCGGCACCAAAGACGGCGAACGCGGCATTGCGTCGCTGCCGGACGGAAGCATCATTTATATCGCGCGGTCGGGCGAGACAACCGATTTGTGGAAAACAGGTGCGGGCAAAACGGAACCTTTAACCACGGACGACTTTACCGAGTTCGGCATTAGCGCCGCGCCTGACGGAAGTTTTCTTGTTTTCTCGTCAAACCGCAGCGGCGGCGCGCACCTGTTTCGGATGGAGCTTTCCGATCTAAGCGTTCGCCAACTGACATTCGGAGACAGCTTTGACGACGCGCCCGAAATTTCGCCCGACGGGAATTGGATCATTTATAATGCGGGCGAAACGCTTTGGAAAATGCCGGGCGCGGGCGGCGAAGCGGTTCAGCTCACCGATTACAAGGCGCTCGTACCGGCTTTCTCGCCCGACGGAACACAAATTTCCGCCATTCTGCCAGCCGATAAAATCACCGAAAACGCCACGCTCGCAATAATCTCCGGCGACGGTGGCGGAAAACCTCTGAAAACTTTTCCGGTGATCCCGTTCTGGTGGTATTACCGGGCGGCGCGTTGGACGGCGGACGGAAAAGCCGTCACTTTCCGCAAAACCGAAAAATCGATCACGAATCTTTGGAAACAGGATCTGGCGGGCGGAGAACCGACGCCGCTCACCGATTTCAAATCCGAATTTATCTCAAATTATATTTTTTCACGCGACGGCAAACGCCTGATCGCGGCTCGCGGGCATTTCGGCGACGGTGTCGCGATGATAAAAAATTTTCAATAATCCAATCAAAATATTGCTCGGCAAAAACCGCAATTAAAAAATCCTCTACGCAAAAGAACTGCCGAAACCGGTGATCTGCTTTGCTTTTCCGACTGCACAAATTAAGAATTCAGTAAAAAAAGATCGCGAACCAAGTTAGCTCGCGATCTTTCTCAAAATTAAACCTGAATATTAAGCCGAAGCCGATAAAGCCTTGCCGGTTTTTGCCGGAATATTCGATTCGTGAATTTCGTCCGTTGCCGGTTCGTTTTTGTCGCCGTCGTGCGAAGTTATCAGCACGACCGAACCGACGATCACGCCCGCGCCGATCAGCATTTGTCCCGTAAAAGATTCGCCCGCGATCAGCCAGCCCAAAAAGACCGCGACGATCGGATTGACGTAAGCATAGGTCGCGACCATCTCCGGCTGCGCGTTTTTGAGCAGCCAGCTGTAAGCCGTAAAACCGATCAGCGAACCGAAAATCATCAGATAAGCCAAGCCGAACCACGAATTTGCCGAAACATCCGCGATAATGAAGGTTGACCATTCGCCCATTATTAAACTAAAGACCAGCAAAACCAATCCGCCCGAAAACATCTGCATTCCGGCAGTCAGCAGCGAGGATTTCGGAACCGGCGAGCGCAGTCCGTAGATCGAACCGGTCGCCCACGACAAAGCCGCCGCCATGACGGCGAGTGTCCCGAAAAACTGCATCGAACCGATGTTCGCCGCGTTGTTTGTCGTCTGCCCGTTGATCAGCAGCCAGACGCCGAAAAATCCGATCGCGATGCCGAGGATCGTCTTTAAATTCGGGCGCGATTTTTTCAGCCAAAGCCAGCTTAAAAGCACGATCCAAAAAGGTTCGGTCGCCACCAGAAGCGCGGCAAGACTCGACGAAATATAATGTTCCGCAAAAACCACGCCGCCGTTTCCGCCCAACAGCAGAAGCGTTCCGACCACGAAACTCGTTTTCCAATGCACCGCTTTCGGGCGTTCGTAGTCTTTGGCAAACCGCGCCCAGGTCATCAATATCAAACCCGCAACGACAAATCTCGAACCAGCCATCAAAAACGGCGGCAGGGTTTCGATCGCATATTTGATCGCGAGATAGGTTGACCCCCAGAGAATATAGATTGCCGCAAACGCCGCGATTAAAATAATAAGATTTCGTTTTGTATTAAATTTTATGATTTCCGTATTCATTCCAAACCCCCTTGAATTAAAAATTCCCTTTTTTCGCACCGACGACGCGCTTAAGTCTTCCCTGTTTCTTGATTAATCGGCGGCGATGATCTCGATCTCGACGAGCCATTCGCTGACCAAGGTCTCGACGACGATCGCCGTTGTCGGGACGATATTTCCTTTGAGCGCCTTAACCCGCGCATTCTGATTTTCTTCAACGTATGAAGCGTCCCGCAAATAACTCGTCACTCTGACAATATTCGCGACCGACATATCGGCGCTTTCCAAAATTGCCTCGAGATTCGACCAGATCAGCCTTAACTGCTCCGCCAAATCCTTTCCCGGAACGCCTTTTTCATCCAACCCCATCGTTCCGCTGACGTATAAAAAACGACTCGGATTTCGCACTTCTAAAGCGTGTGCATAATCGGGCGTTGCCGGATAAATTCCTTTTGGATTATGTTTTACCGTTTTCATAGCTTTTTAAAATTCAGCCCGAAATCAATCTCATTTCTTTCGCGCCGGGCGCGTTTTTTCTTCCGTTTCCACACCTTCTTCGATCGGTAATGCCGTTGTTTCCTTGATCGTCTGCAAAACGATCGTTGTTTTGGTCGAGGCGACATTCGGCACGTTTTTTAAGCCCACGCGCAAAAGCCGTGATAGAGCTTCCGTGTTTTTGACGCGAAC
>CADEFG010000416.1 GCA_902826505.1 uncultured Acidobacteriota bacterium | reverse complement strand
TTCTTTTTTGTTCTCAATATTAATACTTTGTTTTTTTAATTTCGAAGTGTTTTAAACTTAGCGCCTCAGCGCTTTTGCGGAAAATTGAAATTATTCCTTTAGCACAAGGTAATTTCCCGCTTGAGAAGCTGAGGGGCGAAGAAAACTACCAAGAAACCTAAAAAACAAAGTAATTTAATTTTCTGCCGGTGTAAAAGCTGGTCTAAAAATTGTAGCTGACAATCTTTGATTCATAAAAAATAACGATCTACTGTCGGCAAGTTATGTAAAATCTTAAGCCGCCTTCGATTGATCCGAACAAACTTTTCGATAAACGGCGCCAATAGCCGTTAAGCGGTCAAAAGGAACTCAGGACTCAACAATTTTCTGAGTGCGCCGTCTTTGACCCAGGTCCTGGAAACACCGGCGGCAAGTTTGGTATGGCAGAAAATATTCAGGTAAATGAGCCCACGGAGCGCCGGTTCGCAAGCACTATAAAATGTCGTTGATAATTTCAATGAATTAATCGCACCGCAAACCTTTGCCGAAAACGGAAATGAAACAAAATTCTTGTAATCATTTCGCAATGTGATAAATTTAAATAAAGACGTATAAATTGATTTTTGGGAAATTAAAACCGGAATTGAGGTCGGCGAACTGTTTTTGCCGGCAAAAAGGACAAATTAGTTCAAGGAGGGAAAAATGGCGGAAGAATACGAGAGATTTGAAGATTTTGAATTGACGGCGGAAGAAGCTGAGTTGCTCGAAGGTCTGCCGGAGCTTTCCGAGCTCGGCGAAGCGCGGCGCAAATTTTTGGCGCAGGCGGGTGCGCTCGGATTGGGCACGATCGCGCTCAATCTGCTCGCGCGCGAAGAGGTTTTTGCCGAGCTGAAAATTGGCGAAAGCGCTGGTTTTGCACCGGTTGCGGAAGAAAATGCAGTTGCCGTGAAATTAAGCGTGAACGGCGCGGAAAAGAGTCTGACGCTCGACTCAAGAATGACTTTGCTCGACGCCTTGCGCGAACGGCTGCAATTGACCGGCTCGAAAAAAGGCTGTGACCACGGGCAATGCGGCGCCTGCACGGTGATCGTTGACGGGAAACGCGTTTTGTCGTGTCTGACCTTGACGGCGCAGTGCGAAGGAAAATCGGTGACGACGATCGAAGGTTTGGCAAAGGGCGAAGAGCTTCACGCGATGCAGGCGGCGTTTATCAAAAACGACGGTTTTCAATGCGGTTTCTGCACGCCGGGACAAATCTGCTCGGCGGTCGCGCTGATGCAGGAGGCGAAAAACGGTGAAGCGAGTTACGTGACGGCGGATGTTCGTCAAAAAACGGCTTCGGTCAAACTGAGCGAAGACGAGATCCGCGAACGAATGAGCGGCAATTTGTGCCGCTGCGGCGCGTATCCGAACATCGTCAAAGCGATTCAGGAAGTTCACACCGGAAAAGAACAGGCGCAAACATGGCAGTTTCACGCTCCCGACGCGAACACCGCCGAAACAAACAAGGAGGTGGAAAACAATGCGACCGTTTAAATATTCAAAAGCCGCGGACGCGCCGGGCGCGATCAAACAGATTTCCGCCAACAGTCAGGCGAAATTCCTTGCGGGCGGCACGAATCTGCTGGATTTGATGAAAGAAGATGTCGAGCGTCCGAACGAACTCGTCGATGTTTCAAAACTAAATTTCACGCAGATCAAATCAAGCGGCGGCGGCGTTTCGATCGGCGCGACGGCGCGCAATACCGAGACGGCGAATCATCCTTTGATCCGGCAGAATTACCCGCTTTTGACGCAGGCGATTCTGGCGGGCGCATCCCAGCAAATTCGCAATATGGCGACGAACGGCGGAAATCTTCTGCAAAGAACGCGCTGTTCTTATTTTTACGACACGGCGATGCCCTGCAATAAACGCGAACCGGGTTCGGGCTGCGGCGCGCTCGAAGGAATCAATCGAATGCACGCCGTTTTCGGCTGGTCGAAAGATTGTATTGCGGTTCATCCGTCGGATATGTGCGTCGCGCTCGTCGCGCTCGAGGCGACCGTCAAGGTTCAGGGCGCGGACGGCAAGGAACGCACGATCGCCTTTGCCGATTTTCATCGGCTGCCGGAAAATTCGCCGGAAAAAGACAATAATCTCCAAACCGGCGATCTGATCACTTCGATCGAACTGCCGAAAAACAACCTTGCGGGCAAATCTTATTATTTGAAGGTTCGCGACCGTGCGAGTTACGCTTTCGCGCTCGTTTCGGTCGCGGCGGCGCTCGAAACCGACGGCGCAAAGATCAAACAGGCGCGAATCGCCCTTGGCGGCGTCGCGCATAAACCGTGGCGCGCCTTTGAAGCCGAGAAATTCTTAACCGGCAAAGAAGCGACGGAAGCGAATTTTCAGGCGGCGGCGGAAGCCGAAATGAAAGCGGCGCGCACTCTCGAACATAACAAATTCAAGGTCGAACTCGGACGACGCGCAATTGTCAAAGCCTTGACGATGGCAATGAACGGCGGCAAGGCATAGTTTACCGGAGCCTAAAAAACATCCAGTTACAAGGAGAAAAAAATGAGCAAGGAAGGGAAAAAGATCGGACAGGCGGTCAATCGGATTGACGGGCTTCTAAAAGTTACCGGCGCGGCGCAATACACGACCGATTTTGCGGTTAATAATATCGCTTACGGATACCTTTTTAAAAGTACGATTGGAGCGGGCAGAATCGTTGAAATCGAGACGGGCGCGGCGGAAAAATCGGCGGGCGTCGTCGCCGTTATCACGCATAAAAACGCGCCGAAACTGAAATCCGCGACCAGTGTGCGCGGCGGCGGACTTTTGCAGGACGATAAGGTCGAATATTTCGGTCAGAACATCGGCGTGATCGTTGCCGAAAGTTTTGAGCAGGCGCGTTTCGCGGCACGCCTCATCAAGGTCAATTATGAAAAGGCAGAAGCCAGGGTTGATTTTGAAAAACACGCGAAAGAAGCCGTCAAACCGAAGGCTCAAGACCGGCAGGACACGGTGCGCGGCGATCCGGCGACGGCTTTTCAAACGGCTGAATTCAAGGTCGACGAGGTTTACGAAACGCCGATCGAGCATCATCAGCCGATGGCTCCGCACGCGACGACCGCCGTTTGGGAAGCGGCTGAAAAATTAACGCTTTACAACGAATCGCAGGTCGTCAACGGTGTGCAAGGTTCGCTCGCGGCGGCGTTCGGTTTAAAACCCGAAAGCGTGCGCGTCATCACGCCGCACATCGGCGGCGGTTTCGGCTCGAAGGGCGGCGCGTGGGGACACGTCGTCCTGACGGCGCTTGCCGCGCAGGTTGTCAAACGCCCGGTCAAGCTCGCGTTGACGCGCCAGATGATGTTCAATTCGGTCGGGCTTCGCCAGCGAAACCGGCAACATCTGCGCCTCGCGGCGACCAAAGACGGAAAACTGACCTCGATCGAACACGAAACGACGACGCATTCGGCGATCAACGCCGAATTTCTGGAACCGTGCGGCGATGTTTCCAAAATCATGTATGACGCGCCGAACGCTAAAGTTTCCTACCGCGTGGCGCCGATGAATATCATCATCCCGACCTTTCAGCGCGCGCCCGGAAAATCGACCGGCAGTTTCGCGCTCGAATCGGCGATCGACGAACTCGCTTATGCGCTCAAAGTCGATCCGATCGAGTTTCGGATCAAGAACGAACCGGCGAAAGATCCTTCGAACGGCAAACCGTGGTCGTCGCGTTCGCTCGTCGAATGTCTGAAAAAAGGCGCGGAGGTTTTCGGCTGGAACAAACGTAAAATGGAGCCGAAACAAAATCGTCAGGGCAGCTATTTGATCGGTTACGGCGTCGGCTGCGGAACTTACCCGTCGCGCCAGCGCGATACTTCGGCGATCATCAAATTAACGCGCACCGGCGACGACGTGCGGGCGAGCGTCGAGCTTGCCGCTTCGGATCTGGGAACCGGCACCAATACGATTCTCGCGCAGACCGCCGCTGACGGTTTGGGTTTGCCGATCAATAAGATCGGGATCAAGATCGGCGATTCGAGTTTGCCGCCCGCCGCCGGTTCGGTCGGTTCGGTCGGCGCGGCGAGCTTTGCCAACGCCGTCAACGATGCTTGCGACAAGATCACCGAGGAATTGATCGCCAAATCGGGCAAGCAGTTTTTCGTGCGTCCGACCGCCGCGCAAATGATGACTTCCGAGAAACTGACCGAGTTTCAAACAAGGATTGATGCGAAACCTTTACCCGAAGCCGACAAATATTCGGCGCATGTTTTTAACGCGAATTTCGCCGAAGTTTGGGTCAACGAAGCGACCGGCATGGTCAGAGTTCCGCGTTTCGTGACGGCGGTCGGCGCGGGCAGAATCCTCAATCCGAAAACGTCCGATTCGCAGATGATCGGCGGCGTGATCTGGGGCATCGGGATGGCTTTGACCGAAGAATCACTGGTCGATCCGCGCTGGGGAAATTTCGTCACGCGCTCGTTTGCCGACTATCATATTCCTTCAAATCTCGATGTCGGCGCGATCGAAACCGTTTTCGTCAACGAAGAGGATAATTTCGTCAATCGAATGGGCATCAAAGGCATCGGCGAGGTCGGCATCGCCGGGGTCGCGGGCGCCGTCGCCAACGCGATTTTTAACGCGACCGGTAAACGGGTCCGTGATTTGCCGGTCACGCCCGATAAATTGTTGTAAAATTATTAGAGGGCGAAAAATAACGCCTGTCGTTTTGTGCGACGACGGGCGTTATTTTTTGTTTTTAAAATAGATCGGTCAATTCTTTTGAAATTTAACTAAAACTTCGCTTTGACAATCTCCGAACCCGCCAAAAGATACGCGCCGGCGCCGTACACTTCCCAGCTTTCGGCGTTAAAATTGCGGCGCGGATCGGCACCGATCGGCTGCGTCCAACCGACTTTTCCGTCATCGTGAACCAAACCGTTCAAACCCGTCCAGCCTTTTTTGATCGCCGGAAGATATTTGTTTTTATCGAGCATTTTATTGTTGACGCCCCAGGCGAGCGCGTAAAGATAAAAGCCCGAACCGCTCGCTTCGCCGCCCGGATA
>CADEFG010000415.1 GCA_902826505.1 uncultured Acidobacteriota bacterium | reverse complement strand
TAAGCTCGACAGCCGCGCCATCACATTGAACAGTTGACCGAACAGACGAAACGCCTGGCGCATCTGATCTTGATGCCGCGTTCGGTCATAGTTATTGCCCGCCCATAAATCGTTTGAACCATTATTCAAACCGTCATTATACGGATTTGAACCGATTTGATTCGGCTGCCAATTTTGATTCCAATTTCCGGTCAGATCATTGAAAAAATCGTGGAGAAATTGGCTGAAATCAAAATTTCCTGCCCAAAGATCGTTACCGTTGGTATTGCCCGCCGGCAAATCGTTACCGAGTTTGAACGACTCGCCGCCGTTTTCGCTGCCGATCACTTCTTTGCCCTGGAATGACCAATCGTCGGTTTCCTTGCCCATCACGAAAACGTCTTTGCCGCCGAAACCGTTGGTGTGGGCATAGCCGTCCTGCGTAATTTGTCCGATCTTGCCTTTGCCTTTGTCAATGTCCGAAACCGTCACGCGGTCGTTGCCGCTGATGATTTCCAAACCGCCCGTGACGGTCATTTTGCCGTCGCCCCACGGTTTGGTAGTGACGTTGATTTTTGTTCCGTCGCCAAGAACGAAGGTCGAATCTCGTTTGAAATCCCATTTACCGCCGTCGCCTTCGGCAACGTGCGGATCGCCCCAAACCCGCGTCGTTTTGCCGTCCGGTCCCGTGATCTTCCATTCGTGCTGTCCGGTCGCTTCGATTTTATAACCGCCTGCCGTCGTAATGACATCGCCGTCAACTTTTAAACTTCCCTGCGGTTGCGAACTGTCGGACGGCGACGGCGGAACAACGCAGCCACCCGCCGCGATGTTTTGATTTCCCGAAAATTGATTGCCGACCGAATCGAACAACTGTGCGAAATCGCTAAAAATATCCGATAAAATATCGTTGACACCCTGAAGCGCGGACGAATTTATTCCTGCAAAAATGTCCGGTTGAACTCCGTTTGAATTAAAATTGAAAATATTTATATTAACGCTCATCTCTTTTCTCCTGCCGAATTATTTTAGTTTGATAGCGAACTCAAGTTTTAAAAGCTTTTGCAACAATAATTTCTCGCTTGTTGTAGAGATTATCGGCAGGGTTTTGGAAAAGTTTCCTGTCGGAAAAAATATTTTAACGGAATTATTCGTTCGTCAGCACGCCGATCATCGCCAAACGCTGGCGCAGACGATTGACGGCTTTCGAATGCAGACGCGAAACCCACGATTTGTTGACGCCCATTATTTTGGCAAGCTCGGTCGTCGAAAGATGTTTGAAATAAAGGGCTTCGATAATTTCCCTTTCCTTTTCGGGCAATTCGCGGACGGTTTCGCGGACGATTTTAATGGTTTCGTTAAATTCGACCGAAACATTCGGCATTTCGCGCGAATCGGCAACGTCGGGCGCGTTTTCCTCGCTCAATGAAAGCAGATAAGCCGGGATCAACGAATCGACAAATTTTTCGACCGTTTGGATTTCGTCGTTGACCGAGACCGCCGGATTATCCATTTCGTCGTCCGACGCGGTTTGCACCAGATCATTCAACACGGATTCGCGCCGCACCCAGGCGTCATTCGGCGTCCGCGTCAAAATTCCCATTTGCCGCAAACCGTCAAAAATCGCGCCTTTGATGCGGTAATAAGAAAACGTCACGAACGAAACCTTGCGGCGCGGATCATAACGATCGGCGGCTTCGAGCAAACCGATCATTCCGTAACCGGCAAGTTCTTCAAAATCAATCTTGACGGGAAAAGTATGCAAAACCTGCTTGGCAATCGAATATACATAAGGACGATATCGCTCGACAAGCTCGTCGCGGTCGGCAAAAGCCGGTTGCACGCCAGTAGAATTTTCAGGAGTTTGTTCAGCCACAAATTTTATCTAATTTACGGTAACTCATTTTTGCTGGTAAATTCAAAAATACCGCTGACGAAATGATTAATGTTATAAAATACTGTCTGATAAATATTTTTTCGGCAACGAATTTAATTGTTTTTAACATCAGTAAATCAGTATTTACATTATAATAACCTAAGTCATCAGTAAATTTGACTTGATCGGTTATCTTAAAAAAAGTTATGAAGGCAAAAAAATATCGGCTGGAAACTGTTTTGGGCATCCGCAATCGCGCCAAAGACGAAGCCGCCCGACAAGTCGCTCGGCGTCTTCAGCAACTGCAAAACGCCGAGGAGGAATTAAATCGTCGGCAAAAAAAGCTTCAGGCTTGTTATGAAAAACAAAATCAAGCGCAAACTCAGATGAACGAAGAATTAACCAAAGGAATTCAGGCGCGAAATATTTTAGCCCATCAAAATTATTTAAATGATCTCAGAAAAATGGAGATCGAATTAAAATCCGACGTCGAAAAACAAATTCAGGCGGTTTCCAAAGCTGAAAAAGAACTCGAAACGGCACGTGAAAAACTGATCGAAGCGGCGCGGGAATTGAAATCGCTTGAGGTTCATAAAGCAAATTGGCAAATTTCAGAAAAAACCGAACAAAACCGCCGCGAGCAAAAGATCAGCGATGAGATCGGGGCGATTCTGCACGGACGTCGCCGAAATCCATAATTTTGTACATTGCTTCACATAAAGGTTGTCTAAAAAGCCTAAAAATATTATGATTGCTATTATAAAAAACAAATTGCGATTATAATGGGCTGTAACAAATTAGATTATTTTCCCAATTATTTGGCGTAATTTGTAAAATAAAATAAGCAAAACTGGAATGACGGAGAAAAAAGAACAATTAATTCAGAATGTTCAAGTTACGAAAACCGATGATGAACTTCGGCTACTTCCTTTTGCCGTCGCCGGTTTGATCTGTTTTACGATTGCAGTCGTGCTCGGAACCGGAAGCTGGTTCATTTTCGGCTCGCGTAATCGTCCCAAAAGCGAAACTACCTTTGAAACAAATTTTTCGCCAATCATAACCGAAAAGCCGGAAACGCCGGTCAAAACTGAAGAAAATCCCGTTTTACCAGTAGCATCCGCATCAAATACGCCCGCGGAACCGGTCGAAAAAAACTTGCCCGAAAATGTTGTCGAAGTGACGGGCAGTGAAATTGCCATCGGCGGCGGCACTACAAAAAAACCGCTGGAACGCGTGATCGTCAAAGATTTTTCGATTGCCGAAACCGAAGTGACCAATTCGCAATATTCCGAATTCATCAAAGAAACCAATCATCCGGCACCGCCGGGCTGGAAAGACAGTCAATTTCCGAGCGGAACGGAAAATTATCCGGTCACCAATGTTTCATGGCAAGACGCAGTGACTTTTTGTAAATGGTTGGAAAAGAAAATCGGTTTGCCGGTCAGACTTCCGACCGAAGCAGAATGGGAACTGGCAGCGCGCGGAAGCGAAGCCAACAAATATCCGTGGGGCAACGAATGGAATAAAAATGCGGCGGGTTCAAAAGAAACCAACGGCAAAGTGTCGCCGGTGAAAAGTTTTCCGCTTAACCGCTCGCCCTTCGGCGCCTTTGATATGGCAGGAAATGTTTGGGAATGGACTCAGGATAAGGTCGGTAAAAATGAAGTCGTGACGGACACGGAAGTCAAGAAAGCGCTTGAAAAGGGTCAGGTTTTACATATCGTCAAAGGCGGCGCGGCGCAAACTCCCGCCGCTCAAATTTCTGCCCAGGCAAGATATGAGATTCCTGAAAATACAAAAGTTCCATCGGTCGGTTTCAGATATGTTGTCGAACGAAAACAAAACCCCTGATTTTGATAGAATTTGAGAAAAACACCAAAGCATTTAGGAGGAAAATCACTCGATGTTTAGTTCAAAAATAGTTTCCAAAATTTCCGATAAAATCATGATATTGTCCGGCTTTGTCGTAATTTTTATTTTTTCAGCCAGCTTTGGTGCTAATTCTTTTGCCGTTTACGGGCAGGACGATCTGCGTAATACGGTCTATGGAAACCCCAAAAAATCCAACGACTCCAATAAATCGAAAATAACCCAGAAAAAGAAAAATAAGCCGGCGGTCGTGACCAACACAAATCCTTCGACGAATAAAACTTCGGTTAATTCTTCAAAAAAATTTGTTGCCAACAACTTTTTAAATGTCACATTTCTCGCCCGAGAACCGATGGTTGAAGTTTATTTAAACGAAAGAAATATCGGGGTCACGGACAACAGTTTTCAACTTTCGAAAAAACTTGCTCCCGGCGATTATTTGGTGATGGCAAAAAACAAGCGGCAAGTTTTGATGTCCACCAAAAAGATCAATGTCAGTCCCGAACAAACAACCTTCAAATTATTTGAGGAAATTGTTCCGAAACCGACTCCGACGGTTGAAACACCCGTCGAAAAGGAAAAATCGGAAATTGAAAAGGCTTTTGAAATCAGCGAACTGGTTAAAAAGATTCTGGATACCTACGCCAATCCGGCAACGACCGATTCGGTGACGACCGAAGATTGGCAAATTGTGTTTCAAGCCGCCCAACTCGGACAATTGCAGAATTACACCGCCGTGCAGATCGAAGCGCAGCGCTGGTTTGCTTCCGGGCAGATCGAACTTGCCAATGGTGAATTTGCCAACGCGTATACGGCTTTTAACAAATCGCAGGAATTCATGCCGTCATCGGCGCTGCCGTTTTATGGTTTGGGCAATACCTACTTTGCCAAAAAACAATACGCCGACGCCCTCAAATTATATCAAAAAGCCATCCAAATAGAGCCGAAACTGGCGATGATTTACAAAAGGCTTGGCGATTCGCAGCGATTATTGGGCAAAGAAAAAGAAGCGATAATTGCCTATAAACAAGCGATTCAACTTGGTTATTATACTCTCGAAACGCGGTTCTGGCTCGGAACACTGATGCTTGAAACCAAACAGATCGAAGAAGCCATCAAAGAACTCGAAAGCGTTGCCAAAGAGATGCCGAAAGCCGAAGTTTTTATCAGCATCGGCAACGGTTACGAAAAATTAAAACGCGATGTCAGTGCCATCGAAGCTTATCAGAAAGCGATTGATTCCGACCCGAATTCGGCTCTTGCCTATTACAAACTGTCGGACGTTTATCTCAACCAGAGCGAATGCACCAAAGCCAA
>CADEFG010000414.1 GCA_902826505.1 uncultured Acidobacteriota bacterium | reverse complement strand
GGCGTCAACTATCCGCGCTTGACTGGTTTGCCGACCGCTCTCTTTCTGTCCTTAAAAGCCGAATCGATTCGCATCGACTGCATTCCGGGCAAAGCCTTTGTCGGCATCGAAGTTCCGAACCGCGAGCGCGAAGTCATTCATCTGCGCGAAGTTATCGAATCAAAGAAATTCAAGGATTCAAATTCGATGCTTTCGATCGCTTTGGGAAAGGGAATTGACGGTTTGAATTATGTCGCCGATCTCGCGAAAATGCCGCATCTGTTGATCGCCGGCGCGACGGGCGCGGGAAAATCGGTCGGCGTCAATACGCTGATCGTTTCGATCCTCTATAAAGCCAAACCTGATGAGGTAAAACTCATCATGGTTGACCCGAAACAGGTCGAGCTCGGCATCTACGCCGACATTCCGCATCTCGCGACGCCGATCATCACCGATCCGAAACGCGCCGCGATATCGCTGAAATGGGCGGTCGGGCAAATGGAACGGCGTTATAAAGATCTTGCCGGCTGGGGCGTTCGCAATATTGACGGCTATAATGCGGAAGTCAAACGACGCAACGAAGCCGAACTATTTGACGATACCGGCGTGCCCTGGAAGAAATTGCCGTATCTCGTCATTATCATTGACGAACTCGCCGATTTGATGATGGTCGCGGGCAAGGATGTCGAAGAATCGATCACGCGGCTCGCGCAGATGGCGCGCGCCGTCGGAATTCATCTGGTTTTGGCAACGCAGCGTCCGTCGGTCGACGTTATCACCGGTTTGATCAAAGCGAATTTTCCGTCGCGGATCAGTTTTCGCGTATCGTCGAAAGTCGATTCGCGGACGATCATCGATTCAAATGGCGCCGAAAGTCTTTTGGGAAAAGGCGATATGCTGTTTCTGCCGCCCGGCACGTCGAATCTGATTCGCGTCCACGGCGCATTTGTCGACGAAAAGGAAATTTTCAAGATCGTCGAACATATCAAGGCGCAGGGCAATCCCGAATACGATACGACGATCACGAAAACCGAAGATGAATTGGACGATTCCGGCGATTTGCCCGGAAAACGCGACCCGCTTTTCTGGGATGCGGTTAAAAGTGTCGTCTCGGCAAAACGCGCTTCAACTTCGCTTTTACAGCGTCATTTGCGGATCGGTTACGGACGCGCTGCCGCGATTTTAGACGCGATGGTGCGCGAGGGCTACATCGGCGAAATGGACGGCAGCACACGTGCGCGCCCGATCCTGCAAAAAGCTTACGAAGACCTGCAGGACATTGAAGAAATGAACAATTGACGGACCCAAAAGTTTTCCACAGTTTTCCACAGGAATCGGTGGAAAACTCTGTGGAAAACTCATTTTCCACAAAGCTAAATGTTGCAATTTAATGAACTTTTAGCATTTTGCACATATTAAATGCAAAAAAATATGCGCCTTTATAAATCATATTATTTCAACATTTACTGTTTCTTAATTAAACTTTTAGCTTTACTGCTTTTTTGCTTTTTGTATGTTTCTTGTAACAAAAAAGAAACACAACAAATTTTAACGTCCGAAAATCAGTTCAAAGTCGCCGAAAACGCTGTAAACATCAACGCGGCTTCCGCCGAAGAGCTTAACAAACTGCCGAATATCGGCGAAAAGTTAGCGCAAAGAATCGTTGAACACCGTGAAAATTACGGAAAATTTCGCCGGTCAGAACATCTGCTCCTGGTGCCGGGAATCAGCGATAAACGGTTTCGGCAGCTGCGAAGTTTGATCAAAACCGAATAAATCAATTTCCACAAAAAATGTCTTCCACCGAAAAACAAAATTCAACCGCAAATTTTTCACTTTACCCGTTATTCGGGCTTGCCGTTTATTTTGCGCTCGGAATTTTGGCAGGAAAATATTTAAAACCGGATTGGAAAATCTTGCTCGTTTTTTGTATGATTTTCGGAATTTTGACGACAGTTTTTATAAAACGAAGATTCTCCGTCATTTTTCTTTTGCTCGCTTTCGTCTTTGCCGGGGCATTTTTCTTCCAGCTAAAAAATCAAACGATTTCAGCCAGCCGAATCAAAAGGATCTATGATGAAAATCGCGTCAAATCGGGCGAACCGGTCGAGATTGAAGGCGTTTTGCTCGGCAAACCCGAATTAGCCGTCGGTAGATTTTCGATTGAATTGAAAACCGAAAAACTAATTTACAAAGGCGCTGTAGAAAATGTTTCGGGGAACATTTTGCTTTATGCGGCGGTTCCTGACCAACAAATTGCGGACGAATTCGAACGATTAAACTTGCAATACGGCTCACGCATTCGCGTCGCTTGCCAACTTCGGCGCGAGGATAATTTTCTCAATCCGGGCGTTGTTTCCAAAAAGGAAATACTCGATCAACAGGAAATTGATGCGACTGCAACTATCAAAAGTCCGCTTTTGGTCGAAAAAATCGGCGAAACCAATACCTTTGCGCCAATTGCCTGGCTTTATGAACGGCGGCAGGAATTGATCAATGATTTTCGCGAAAAATTCAGCGTCTCGACCGCCGGAATAATGATCGCTTCGCTGCTCGGCAACAAAGAATTCCTCGACAAACCGACCGCCGAACTTTTTCGCGAAGGCGGCACGTTTCATGTGCTCGTCATTTCGGGTTTGCACATCACGTTTATCGGCGGTCTGACGCTTTTGCTCGTCAGGTTTTTTACGCGCCGAAGATTTTGGCAATTTTTGATCGCTTCCGGTTTTCTTTGGGCTTATTCGATCGCGGTCGGCGCGGATCTTCCGGTCATCCGGGCGACAATAATGTTTACTGTTTTGCTTTTTTCGCAAGTCATTTTTCGAAACGGAATGCTTCTCAATTCGCTCGGATTATGCGCTTTAATATTACTTGTTTGGCGACCCGAAGACCTTTTTACACAATCGTTTCAGCTAACTTTTGTGAGCGTCGGCGCGATTGTCGTAGGTGCCTTTCCGCTGATCGAAAATTTGCGCGCGATCGGCGAATGGCGACCGACCGTCGAGACGCCTTTTCCGCCGAATGTTTCGGTTTGGCTCATAAGATTTTGCGAAATGCTCTACTGGCGCGAAGAAGCTTGGAAAATCGAGGGCAAGAGAAATATTTGGACGGCGCGGCTTTTTAAATCGCCTTATCTGAAACTTTTGGAAGCAAATGGGGCACAATCGGTTTTTCGTTATTTTTTCGAGGGCTTGCTGGTTTCATTGATCGTGCAAATCTGGCTTTTACCTTTGACTGTTTTCTTTTTTCATCGCGTTTCGATCGCTTCGATCTTGCTCAATCTGTGGGTCGGATTTTTTATCGCGCTCGAAAGTTTTGCGGCGGTTTTCGCGCTTATCCTTGCACAATTCAGCGATATTTTGGCTTTGCCGCTCGTCAAACTGACCGAGCTTCTGAATTGGTTTTTGCTTGCCGTTCCAAGTCTTTTAGTCGACAACAATTGGGCGAGTTTTCGCGTTCCGGTTTATTCGGGAGTGCTGCGATCGGTTTATTTTTTATATTTTCTGCCGGTTTTATTTTTGACAATTGTTTGGTATCAATGGAAACCTTTCGATTTGAATTCAAAATTTCAAATTTCAAGTTTCAAATTGATTTTTCGCCTTTCCGCAATGTTAATGGTTGTTTTTGTTTCAATAATTATTTTTCATCCGTTCAGCTCGCCGCCTGCGGACGGCAGACTGCGCGTTGATTTCCTCGATGTCGGACAAGGCGATTCGGCACTGGTGACTTTTCCGAACGGCGAAACTTTGCTCGTTGACGGCGGCGGAAAGGCAAGTTTTAATAATCTTTATGTCAAGCGCGAAACGGAAGAACCCGAATTATTCGAGCCTGACTCGCCAACCATCGGCGAATCGGTCGTTTCACAATTTCTTTGGGAACGCGGGCTTTCGCAAATCGATTATATATTGGCGACGCACGCCGATGCCGATCATCTTCAAGGTTTGACTGATGTGGCAAAAAACTTTCGTGTGCATGCCGCTTTTTTTGGTAGAATTCCTGAGAAAGATGCAGATTTTGCAGAACTTTTTAATGTTCTGCAAAAGCGGAAAGTTGAAATTATCAAATTAAAAAGTGGCGATGTCCTCAATTTCGGCGAGCCAAATGTTGAAGTTTTATATCCTGAAGCGGACGATTCGTCAGCGGCGATTTCGGACAATAATCATTCACTTGTTTTACGTGTTGTGTTTGGCGGGAAAAAGTTTTTGCTGACGGGCGATATCGAAAAAGAAACGGAAAATTTCCTGGCGCAAAATCCGCAATTTTTGCAGGCAGATGTTGTCAAAGTCGCCCATCACGGAAGCCGAACTTCTTCGATTGCTGAATTTATCGGCGCAACAAAAGCCGGTTTTGCGATAATTTCGGTTGGCAGAAATTCGCAATTCGGGCATCCGCACGCGGAAGTTTTGGAAAGGTGGCAAAACGCTGGTGCCATGATTTTAACAACCGGCGAACGCGGGACGATTTCCATTTTTACCGATGGAAAAGATTTATTGATTGAAAGATTTTTGCCTTGAAAACAATAAAACGCCGGAAGATTTTTGTTTTAAAAACCTTCGAGCGTTCCTTCGTCAACCTGTAATACCTTAAGTATTACTTTAAGTATTTAAAAAGTCAAGCATTTTTTTTTTATAAATAAAAATTAATGTTTGAAATGCCGAAAACCTGTAAAAACCATCGCAATTTGATGTTCATTCGCCGCTTCGATCGATTCAGCGTCTTTGATCGAACCGCCGGGTTGGATGATTGCCGAAACGCCGAAACTAGCGGCTTCGTCCACGTTGTCCCGAAATGGAAAAAATGCATCGGACGCGAGCACCGAGTTTTTTAAAGGTAAATTGAATCTTTCAGCGCGCATCGCCGACATGCGCACCGAATCAACCCGGTTCATTTGTCCCGCGCCGACACCGATCGTCTGATTTTCGTTGGCAAAAACGATGGCATTGGACTTGACGTGTTTGCAGACTTTCCATGCGAGAAGTAATGCGCGAAGTTCTTCATCGGTCGGCTTTCTTTCCGTCACAAACCTTAAATCGCTTTCCGAAACGCGGTAAATGTCTTTTGACTGCACAAGAAATCC
>CADEFG010000413.1 GCA_902826505.1 uncultured Acidobacteriota bacterium | reverse complement strand
ATGGTGGCTTGGGACAGAATTGAACTGCCGACACGCGGATTTTCAGTCCGCTGCTCTACCAACTGAGCTACCAAGCCTTTTTTTCGCGACGTTTTTCAACAGCACGAATTTTTTAGTGTAATTAAACCGGATTTTGATGTCAACTCGGCAAATAAAAAAGCGAAAATTATCAGGAAATACCAGCAAAATTTAAAAAAGGTGTTGACTTTATCGGGTATAAGACTATAATCACTTTTTAGTAGCTTGCGTTGCCCATGTCGGCTACTAAAACCTTCCGAATTCCGTTTGATACCTGCCCGTGCCGGTTTGAACGCCGGCGCCGCCCTCCGGAGGCGCAACCTTCAAGCCGGCATAGCTATTTTAAATTTTGAGGTTTTATATTAATGAAAAAAATTCTATTGTCGACATTTATTTTTCTGGTTGCGCTGAATACGGCTTGCCCGACGGCGACCGCTCCGGGCGGAAATTCGAACACGGTCAGCAATGCCAATTCAACTGCGCCCGCCAATATTCCGCCGGAATTTTCCAATAAACCGGTGACGCCGAGCGGGAACTCAACGCCCGGCATTCCCGACCCGAATTCGGCAAATATCACCAATATGCCGAAAGGCGCGACCCCGACTCCGGGGATTCCCGACCCGAAAACAATCGGTCGCACGCCCGTCCCGAAAGGCGCGACGCCAACGCCCGGGATTCCCGACCCGAAAACAATCGAAGAACAAATTAATAAGACGGTCGGAAACAAAAAAATCGTCAAAAAACTGCCGAAAAACAAAAAAAATTTGGAAAAGAAAGTTAAAGAAACTTTGAAAACACTTCGTAAACCAAATTAATAAATAGACAGGGAATTGGCGGAATTTATTCGGCTCTTTCCCTGTCTTTTTACTGTCAAGTTTAAGCTTCTTCGCTAATCAAACCGAGTTTGATTTTGACATCGTGTTCGATCCGCTCAAACATCTCCGGATTTTCCTTGAGCATGTTTTTGACGTTTTCGCGCCCTTGCCCGAGCCGTTCGGTCGAATAAGAAAACCACGCGCCGCTCTTTTCGACGATGTTATGCGTCACCGCTAAATCAAGCAGATCGCCTTCGCGCGAAATTCCTTCGCCATACATGATGTCGAATTCGGTTTCGCGGAACGGCGGGGCAACCTTGTTTTTGACGACCTTCACGCGGGTCCGGTTCCCGACGATTTTATCGCCTTCTTTGATCGCGCCGATGCGGCGAATATCAAGGCGGACGCTCGCATAAAACTTTAATGCCTTGCCGCCCGTCGTGGTTTCGGGCGAGCCGAACATGACGCCGATTTTATCGCGTAATTGATTGATAAAGATAAAACAGGTGTTCGAGCTTGAGATCGTCGAGGTCATCTTTCTGAGCGCCTGCGACATTAAGCGCGCCTGCAAGCCCATATGCGAATCGCCCATATCGCCGTCTATTTCCGCCCTCGGGACGAGCGCCGCGACCGAATCAATCACGACGACATCGATACTTGCCGAACGCACAAGCGTTTCGGCGATGTCCAAAGCCTGTTCGCCGGAATCGGGCTGTGAGATCAATAGATCGTCAATATTGACGCCGAGCTTTTCGGCGTATTCCGGATCCATCGCGTGTTCCGCGTCAATATACGCCGCGACGCCGCCCGCTTTTTGCGCCGACGCGACAACTTGCAGCGCAAGCGTCGTTTTACCCGAACTCTCGGGACCGTAAACTTCGATGATTCTGCCGCGCGGAAAACCGCCGACGCCGATTGCCGCGTCCAAACTCAAACAATTTGTCGAGATCGAGCCGACTTCTTCGTGCGGACGTTCGCCCAAACGCATGATCGAGCCTTTTCCGAATTTCTTTTCAATTTGCGACAAAGCCGACTCAATTGCCTTGCCCTTGGTGTCTCCAGTACTCATTGCTACCGCCTCTTTTGCCATAAATGTTTCTCCTATTTTGTGTGTCTTTTCAGAACTCGAAAAAGAGTGTAGCACAAAAAGGAGCGTTTGTGAAATACTGTTTCACGAATGAAACAAATGATTTTCCTGTAAATTCTGGGAAAATAGAATTTAAGTTACGGAAGAATAATAGTTTGTGTCGGCAAAAAAAGCAATTAACTTTTTTTGTTTCGGCAATATTTGATGCCGGTTTAGGAAAAATTTTTGTCGTTAATCAGCCGAGCAAGCCGTAGCGCATCCGATTTACTAACTATTGTCTTTTGGCGCAGCCGCCTCGCTACGGCGCGCTCGACTGATTTTTTTCAGTTATCTGAAAATCGCTCACCTGCGCACATTGATCTTATAAGTATAATGAATTTCCTTTTCGCCGCCCGGAATCGTTAAATTCCATTTAATGACCGAATTCGGGTTGACCGATTGCAGGTTCAGTCCGGCGCGTGAGATTTTTCCGCTGTCGGTCGCCGAGATCGCTTCGCCGATAAAATTGCGCGTTAAGGCAATTTCGACCGGTTCTTTTTTGATGTTGCGGAGCTTGATCGTGCCTTCGACCGTGATCAGATCGAAATTATAAGTTCCGCCGCCGTATCTTAAGGAAGTTTGGACGCGCGATTTTTCTTCCAGAGTATGCGTTCCGATAACTTCCGTCGCGGGCGTGATCCGTAAGATATTATCGCCGCCGACCGGCGTGAACGAGAGCATATCCTGTCCCATCGGTTTCCATTCGCGAAACGAAAGCGCCGGCGCGGTCGTCCACGGCATTCCGGTTTGGTTTTTGAGTTTCAGGGCATACCAAACCCGGCTCGAAAGATCTTGCATCAGCGGCGAAGAGTTTGAACCGCTCGAATATTCCAGATAACGGCGCTGCGTTTCGGGCGTGTCGTTCAATGTCCATTCAAAAACTTCGGTCGCCGGAACGGTCAGCGAAAAGAGCCGAAAACTGGCGCGTTCGCCTTTTTTCAGATTGATATTATTTGTTTGATAAAGAAAAAGTTGTTCGGCGGAAAATGTCGCGGCTTTTTCTTCGTCGGCAACGGTCGGCAGAATTTCATTTGATTCGGCGGATGAAGCACCGTCAATTTGAAAAGCTTGCTGGGTCATAATTGCGTTCGAATAGGAATCGCGCCGGTTGTTTCCCGCGCCGCTTTGAAAATAGCTCGAAACGCCCGCGAAAGCCGTCGTCATCGAAAGCGGCGACATCGTTTCCTGAAAAAGAAAATGCGGCACGCCGACGACGAAATAAACTTCCGAGTCTTTCAGATCGGTCAATTCGTTGATCAAAACCGCTTCGAGTTCGAGCTTGGCTTCTTTAACAGGCGTGCCTTTGACCTCGACGCGATACGCCGGAATCCAGCGGATCCCGCGTTCGAGCGCGGCAATTCCGAGATTGATTTTTTCATTATCCTTCACACCGTCAACCTTAAGGGACAGCCGATTTTCCTTGCGGATTGTCGGCTTTTCCATTTTCGGCTGTCCGAGAAATTCGAGGTTTCGCATCGAGCCGATCTGAAAAAGCATCATTCCGCTTTCGGTTTTCAAACCGATCACGAGCTTGTCTTCGCGAAATTCATCGGCATAACCGTCCGTGCGCGGAAAAGGCGCGCCAAAATTGCGGTGGCGGCTGATGATTTCATAAGTTCCTTCATAAACTTTGTTGCTATTGTAGTTATCAATAAAACGAATCCGCGCGCCTTCGTTGGCGATCAGCATTTCGGCATAATCGGTGACCCGTTCGGTTTCGCGCTTTTCGCTTTCCGAGGCGAGCAAAGACATTACTTTGACATTCGGCGAAGCGGAATAACCCCAGATCGTGCCGAGCACACCGACCGGCGCATTGGTCGTGTAAGCCCAGCCGTTCGAAACCTGCGCCTCGCCTTCGCGATACGTAAAAGCGTAGCCGTTCTTAAAAACCGCGACGCGTTTAATGTCGGGCGAAAACAAATTTTGCGCCAAGATCGAACTCGTCAACAGACAGAAAAATATTGACAGGACAGACAGTTTTTTCATAGTTTCTCCTTGAATTTATTGAACTTAGCTTAAGAGATGCGGCGAGACGGAAGATTAGTTGCATAAACGCCTAAACCGGTAACCTCAAACAAAGTGCCGTTCCAAAGAACTGGTTTTCCGAATTAATGCCGGATTGATCTGTGCCGCCGTCCTACAAATTGGTTATATCGAGGTTGGCATTCGCCTTTTGTTTTAACAAACCGAGCATTTGTTTACGGGCATCTTCCCACAATGTCGAATGCGCGAAATTCTCAAGCTGTTTCTGTTTGGATTGTCCTTCTTTATAAGAGTAATTTACGGCTGAGGCTGATTTGGCTTCAATCGCAAAACTGCAAAGCGGCTGGTTGTTAGTTAAATCGACAATGAATGTTTCGACCGTCGCTTTCCCCGGCGTATAAGTTTTTTCGTCAAGCGCGACGGGTTCCGTCAGGCTTGCGACACGGCTTACGACCAGATAACGGTATGCCAACGCTGCTTTTAAACGATTTTCCATATCGCCGGCGCGTTCGTCGAGTACGGAAGGCGACATCGGATTTTTGGGACCTGTCCACAGAATTCCATTTAATAATTCGCCTTTTGGCGCAATATCCATCTTCGGTTTCGAATCGGGATCGGAAAGCTGTTCGAACATCACCATTTCGGTGTTGAACTGTTTGGTTTTTTCATTGAATTCAATCGCCGGACTCATCGCCGGACAGTTTTTCTCGGTGCTTATCCCGCCATGCGCCGGCAGAGAATTGGCAATCGATTGAAACTGTTCGCGTTTCTTCTTAAAATCGCCCTCGTATTTCTTAAAAACTTCGGAAACTTTTGGACCGCAGCCAATTTGGAAAACAAAAATAACCAGTACCAGCAGATAAGATATTTTTTTCATAATTTAGGTTGGAATATACGATAAGTTGGTTGATTTCTCAATATAGTCCGGTGAATTCCTGAGTTTATAAAGCATCCAGCATGAAACTACCGCGTAGGATTTTTCGCGATTGCCGGCGGATTTCTAATCATGGATTTTTAAATCTTTCGGTAAACTTCCATTCTTTCCCTAAATTCGACTGCGATTTTGCCCGTCTGTTCGGCGTAATCGAGATGCGCGATCGCTTCGGAAATCGCCAGAAA
>CADEFG010000412.1 GCA_902826505.1 uncultured Acidobacteriota bacterium | reverse complement strand
CTTTCGGCGAAAGAACTGCCGACAAAGTTGCTACTTTCGGCGGTTCGTGGATTTTTATTTGTATTTTCGGCGGAATTTTGGTTTTTTGGGTTGTTCTCAATTCATTTATTCTTTCCAGATTTAACGATACTTTTGACCCTTATCCCTATATTCTGCTGAATCTTTTCCTTTCGATGCTGGCGGCAATCCAAGCTCCAATCATTATGATGTCGCAAAACCGGCAAGCCGCTAAGGACCGTCTCGACGCACAGCACGATTACGAAGTCAACCTAAAAGCCGAACTTGAAATTACACATCTTCATCAGAAAATTGATGACTTGCGCGACCGCGTTTTGAGCGATTTGCTTGAAATGCAGAAGGAACAAACCTCACTGCTCAACCAAATCAAAACACAAACTGCTCTTACAGATCAATAAATCCTGCCCGTTAATCCTGCGTTTATCTTTAGCTCTGTAAAGTCTAAATTGTCCCGTCTTTTCGGGCGGTAACAATTTTTATTTAGGAGAAAAAAGATGAAAAAGATAATTTCAACAGCAATTTTAGGTTTAATTTTAGCGTTGAGCGCAAATACTTTTGCGGCTGGACAGAGCAAACCGAAAATTTCGATGGCGAAAGCACGAGCAATCGCTCTCAAACGGGTTGGCGGAAAAGTTCAGAGCGCGGAACTCGAACGCGAAAAGGGAAAGCTCGTTTATTCGTTCGACATCCGCACGAGTCGCGGAACAATCAGAGAAGTTTGGATTGATGCTTATACAGGCAAAATTTTAAGCGTCAAAACCGAGTCGGCGCGTGAGGAAAGAAACGAAAAACTCAAAGAAAAACGGGAAAATTAAATCAACACCACAGTTTTTAATAAATTCGGCTTTATTGAATGAAGGTCAATTCTCAAACCAAAAATATATTTCTGCTCTGCGCCGCTGTTTTGATATTCGGCGCAGGGCAGTTTATTGAGGCTCAAACCCCATCGCCAACGAAGTATATTTCGCGTGAAGAAGCCGTGCGATTGTCTTTGTTGCAAGCCTCGAATTTTCAGCAGGCGCGGCTTAATGAGCAAATCGCGGAGCAGGACGTTTTTCTGGCAAACAAAGCATTTTTGCCGAAAATTTCCGCTAATCCAACAGTTATTTTGACATCGCCGACTTTGGGAAGAGTTACCGCCGGAACGCTGCGTCCACCGTCGTTTTTGGGCGCGAATGCGATTACCGAATATCAGGGATTGGTAACGGCTTCGGGCGAAATTGATATTTCGGGAAGATTACAGGCAAACCGCCGCCGTGCCAATTTTTTACTGCAAGCGGCAAAAGCCGGAACGGAAACGTCGCGGCGGAATTTGATTAACGGAACGGAAGAAGCCTATTTCACTTTGGCTCTGGCGACATCACAGCGAGATTCGGCGGAAGTCAATCTGCAATCGGCGACAGATTTTGAAAAACTGACAAAACTACTGGTTGACGGCGGCGAAATTGCGCCGGTTGATTTATTGCGGGCGCAAGTGCAAACGGCGACCAGACGCGATGAACTCGAACAGGCGAAAGTCAATGAGCGCATCACCGCCGACAATCTGCGCCTTTATCTGGGCTTTGACGCAAATCAGGAAATTGCCGTTTCAGAATTGCAAACCTTGATTCCCGACCCGAGTGAACTCGCTCAGTTTTCAGTCAGCGAAGTGGCAAATCGTCCGGAACTGACGCAAATTCAGTCCGAAACCAATGCCGCTAAAGAAGATATGAAAATCGCCAAAGCCGAGCGCAAACCGCAGCTAACTTATTCGATTGACGGCGGTTTCGTTTCCGATTCGCTGCGTCCCGGAAGCATTGGCAACACTACCGGCGTGAGAGCGACGGTCGGTGTTTCGATTCCGCTTTTTGATTGGGGCGCAAGTAAAAGCCGGCAAAAACAAGCCGAACTGCGGGCGCAGATTTCGGAAAATTCCCGAATTTTTGCCGAACGACAATTTACAACTCAATTTAATTCAAATCTGGCGCAGGCGACATCCGCCGCATCGCGCATTCGGACGTTGGCGGAAAACATCAGTAAATCCGAAAAGATTCTGGAAACGGCAATTTTGCGATACCGGGCGGGCGAAACGCAGATTATCGAAGTAACCGACGCGCAGACGCAAATCATCATTCAGCGAAATGCGCTTTTGAAGGCGATTTACGATTACCGGATTGCCGTTTCGCGTCTGCGGCTGGCAACCGGCAAATAAAACTTGAGGGAAAATCGAAGGATGGAAGAATCAAAAGAAAACTTTGAAGAAACGCCGGACGCATCGGAGGAACTCGAGGCGGAAAATTCGGAATCTTTGACCGATGACAACTCGGAAACTGCGCCAAACGGCAAGAGGCGGTTTGCGGCATTTTTGGCTGTTATTTTTGTTATTGTCATCGGAATTTTTGTTTGGCGTTATTTTTTTTCCGCTTCAACCACGAATGATACGACACCGACGGAAAATCCCATTGTCGTCAGCGTTCGCACTTCCGAAGCCAAAAAACAAACGATTGCTTCGGAAGTTTCAGCAATTGGAACGATTTTCCCGGCACGTCAGGCGGTGGTCAGTTCAAACGCGAGCGGTCAAATCAAAGGCTTGAGAATCTTGAAGGATAATCTAGTTCGGAAAGGCGATTTGTTGGCAACGATCAACACCAGCGATTTAGAAGCGCAAAAACGCGAAGCTGAAGCTCTCTTGCGCGAATCACGACTCAATGTTCAAACTCTGACCAAATCAACCATTCCGCAAGCTGATATTCAGGCGGCAAAAGATTTGCGGGACGCTCGCGCATCGGTTGATAATGCCCGAAATCTTTATGAACGACGCAAAGCGTTGTATGACAAAGGAGGCATCGCCCTCAAGGATTTGGAAACCGCCCAGCTTTCATTAACACAAGCTGAAAACAGTCTGAAATACTTGGAAAATTCAAAAAATTTGCGAACGAAAACGTCAAATCCGCTTGATTTACAAACGGCGCAGGCGCGGGTTCAGCAAGCTGAACAGCGTATTCAGACTTTGCAGACGCAGATAAATCTGGCGGAAATTCGCGCTCCCGTTTCCGGTTTTGTCATCGAGCAAACGCAATTTGACGGCGAATATGCGACTGCCGGAGGAAAGATTTTGACGATTGCCGACACGAGCGAAGTCATCGTCAAAGCGAGTTTTTCGGATACGGTCATCCCGAATTTGAAAGAAGGTGATGCGGTAGCAATTTATCCGAGCGATTTGTCGGGCGAAAGAATGAGCGGTAAGGTTTCGTTGATTTCGCGCTCGACCGATCCAGCAAATCGAGCGACTGAAGTCTGGGTGAATTTAGGTAACGGCGCGGGACGATTGCGAACGGGCGGCGCGGCAAATGTCGTCATCAGCGAAAATACGCAGACAAACGCCATCGTCGTGCCGAATGCGGCGGTCGTGCTGGATGCGGGAAATGAAAAAACAGGCGTAGTAATGGTTGTTGATAAACTCAACATCGCCCGCGAAACAAAAGTCGAAATCGGTGTGCGAACAAATGACTCCACTCAAATTGTTTCCGGTTTATCGGGCGGCGAAACCGTCGTTACGGAAGGAAATTACGGTTTGCCGGACGGAACGCAAGTTGAAATCAAAAATGATCCAACGGGAGCAACACAATGAATTTAGCCGCGCTTATTTCCAGGCAAAAACGTGCTGTCATCGTGTTGGTTGTTCTACTTTGCGTTGCCGGTTTGTATTCGGCTTCGCAGCTTCCGTCTGCGCTTTTTCCGCAGACGGATTTTCCGAGAATCGTCATCATCGTTGATAACGGTGTCGTGCCTGCCGACCAGATGCTCGTTACGGTAACACGCCCGGTTGAAGAAGCGATGAACGGAATTCCCGGAATCAAGCGCATCAAATCAACGACGGCGCGAGGCTCGTGCGACATCAATTTATTTTTCGATTGGAAGGTTGATGTCGTGCAAACTTTGCAGCTTGTTCAAGCGCGGCTCTCGCAGGTGCAGCTGCCGCCGGCGGCGCAGATCCGCCGCGTTGATCGTTTGACATTTGCCGTCTTTCCGGTTGCGGGATACAGCCTGACTTCCGATCAACGCGATGCGGCAATCTTGCGCGAATTGGCAACTTATACGGTTAAACCGCGACTTGCACGATTAGCGGGCGTGGCGGATGTCGCCGTTGCCGGCGGTGATGTCCGCGAATATCACATCGTCGTTGATGAGAAAAAATTAACCGCCCGAACAGTTTCGCTTCAACAAGTGGCGGACGCGGTAAAAAATTACAATCTGCTTGCTTCGCCCGGTTTAATCGAAGAAAATCATCAGCTAGAACTCGCTCTGGTGAGCGGTCAGGCGACAAATGCCGACGACTTGAGAGAAATCGTGGTCGCCACGGTCAATAATGTCCCTGTGACGGTCGGCGATATTGCCGAGGTTAAGCAAGGTGTTGAGCCGAATTTCACGATTGTTACAGCGGACGGCAAACGCAGCGTTTTGCTCAATATTTTGCGTCAGCCCGATGCGAACACCGTCACGGTAACTGACGAAATCAAGGCGGAGCTGGCTTCGGTGCAGAAAACTCTGCCGGCAGACGTAATAATCGCGCCGTTTTACGATCAATCGCTGCTCGTGCGCGATTCGATGACTTCGGTAAGAGATGCGATCCTTTTGGGTTTACTGCTTTCGGTTGTTATTCTTTACGCTTTTTTGCGAAATTGGGGAACGACTTTCGTGGCGATTCTCGTCATTCCCGTAACAATTTTGGCGACATTTCTGGCGATGTATCTGGTCGGATTGTCTTTCGATTTAATGACTTTGGGCGGAGTGGCGGCGGCAATCGGATTAGTTATTGACGATGCGATTGTCGTCGTCGAGAACATTTATTCACATCTTTCGCGCGGGCAAACTCGCACGGAAGCCGTCCAAAATGCAGTTTCCGAAATCACTGTCCCGATTATCGGTTCGACCATTACTCCGGTGGTCGTTTTTCTGCCTTTGGCACTTTTAACGGGCGTAACGGGCGCGTTTTTCCGCTCGCTCGCCTTGACGATGACCGTCGCGCTTTTAACTTCGCTTGTTTTGGCTCTGACTTTTACGCCC
>CADEFG010000411.1 GCA_902826505.1 uncultured Acidobacteriota bacterium | reverse complement strand
ATAATAAGCCGGGAAGATTTGATTTTATCGAAACTGAATTGGGCGAAAAATACAGGATCGGAACGGCAGTTGCTCGATGTCGCAAGCATTATCCGCAACGGTTTTGATAAAGATTATGTCGAAAGTTGGGCGAAAAAGTTGGGCGTTGACGAGCTTTTGAAGGAATGTTTTGTAATTTTAAGTAAAAATCATGATGACCGATACGACTCGTGAGATCGAGGAAATGCAGAACGAGCTCTGGATGAAGAAAACGCCGCAGGAACGGGCGCGTTTTGCTTCGGCGATGTTTGCCGCCGGACGACGTGCCTTGATCGCTTCCTTGCCGAAAAATTTGTCGGAAAAGGAATTTAAAAAACAGCTCTATTTTCGAACCTACGGCGAACATTTGCCGGACGATTTTTTTAAGGATTAGCCGGTTGATGGTAAAATTTCATTTATAAACTTTGTCGATTATCAAAGATTTACTTTCAGGGAAGGTTAGGTAAATGACGGTTTCAAACATAATTTTAACGATCACGGCGACTTTGACGGCGCTCGTTGCGGGTCTTTTTTATGCGTGGTCGGTTTCGATCACTCTGGGTTTGGCGCGGGTTACCGATACGGAATATATTTCGGTCTTTCAGGCGACCAATCGCGCGATTCAAAATCCTGTCTTTCTCACGGCTTTTATGGGCACGCAAATCCTGCTGCCGGTCTGCGTTTTTTTGTTTTACCGGCAAACGACGCGGTTTTGGCTGCTCCTCGCGGCGACCGCCGTATATACGATCGGCGTCATCGGCGTGACTTTTGCCGGAAACATTCCCTTGAACAACCGGCTCGATAAATTCGATCTGAAAACAGCGAACGCGACGGAAATCGCCGGGTTTAGAAAGGATTTCGAAACGCCCTGGAACAATCTCAACACGGTGCGGACGGTTTCTTCGACGCTCGCGGTAATCTTGGTGATAATCGCTTGTTTGAGCCGGGAAAACGATTTTTAAGGTTGCTGTATGACCGGAATTCTTTCATTGGGGAAAAAACAATATCTCGGCAATCTGACGAATATTCGTTTTGCGGAAGGCGTAATTATCTCGGCGCTGACCGCCGACCCGTCGGAAACCAGTAACGATGTGCTTCATTTTCACGAAAACCCGATCCTCAGTTTTATTCTCGAAGGCAACAGTTTCGAAAAGATCAACCGCGAAATTAACCGAAGATCAGCCGGCGATATTCGGTTTTACCGCGCCGGTGATCTGCATCAGGTCAGGATCCAAAATTTTCCGTCGCGAAATATAAATTTCGAACTCGATAGCGAGTTTTTTTACCAAAACGGCTTTTGCGAAGAAAAGATAAATGCGGCGATCCAAAGAAACCCGTCTGCGAAGAGTTTGTTTCTGCGGATGTACAAAGAATTTTCGCTCGGCGATGATTTCACCGATCCTTCGATTCAAATTTTGCTTTTCAACTTGTTAATCGAAACCGCGCCAAATCGAAAAAAGCCCGTATGGACAAAGGCGCTTTACGAATTGTTAAACGACCGTTGGAATGAACAGATCGGTTTGCGCGAGCTGGCAAATGCCGTCAATGTTCATCCGGTTACGATCTCAAAATATTTCACCAGATATTTCGCCTGCACTTTGGGCGAATTTATGCGCCGTTTGCGGGTCAATAAAAGCCTTTCGATGATAAAAAACTCACGCCTTTCGCTGACCGAAATCGCCTTTCAATGCGGTTTTGCCGACCAGAGCCACTTTACGCGAAACTTTAAGGAACTGACCGGGTTTTTGCCGAAAGATTACAAAAAACTCTGATTTTATACGATTCGGCTAATTTGATTCTATTTTCAAAATTTTGTCGCGGTTATTGTAAAAAGCAGCACAAATTTTGGAATTGATTCAAAACGAATGAAATGAACAGATTTATTGTATTCAATGTTTTTATCCTGATTTTTTTTACCGGAACGAACGCGGCGATTCAAAACAAGGTTGGCAAATTGAATGATTTCTTTTCGGCGATGGCGAAAAACCGTGATTTTAACGGAAATGTGCTGGTTGCCGAAAATGGAAAAATCATTTATCAAAAATCCTTCGGTTATGCGGATTTTCCGGGCAAAAAGTTGAACGCGCCGAACACATTATTTCCGATCGCGTCGATTTCAAAAACCATCACGGCGACCGCCATTTTGCAGCTCGTCGAAAAAGGAAAGTTGAATTTGGACGAGCCGGCGGCAAAATATCTGCCGGGGTTTATTTATCCCGAAATAACGATTCGCCAATTGCTTTCCCATACTTCGGGAATGCCCGCCTATAACGCTTTTTTTAGTTCGATCAGAGAGCAAAACCCCGAAAAGGTGTTTACCAATGAAGATTTTATTTCCGGCATGATCGCCAACCAAAAGCCGTTAATTTATAAACCGGGAGAGAGTTGGAATTATGACAACACAAACTATATCGTGCTCGCTTTGATTCTGGAAAAAGTTTCGGGCGAATCTTATCGCGGCTATGTCGAAAAAAATATTTTGCAGCCCGCCGGAATGACGCAGACCCGATTTTTTTCTCACTATTTCGATTCCGAAAAGAACAAAATAAATAATCTCGCGATTCCGCATTGGTTTCGACGCATTTATGACGATGAACCCGTCAGAGCCGACACGATTTCATATATTTCAAATTACTGGAAGGCATATCAATTTTACGGTTTCGGCGATTTTATCAGCACGACGCGCGATCTTTTAAAATATGACGAGGCGCTCTACGGCGGAAAACTCGTCGGCGAACGGCTTTTGAATGAGGCTTTTAGTCCGGTCAAACTCAAAAACGGTCAAAATAATCCGGGCAATTACGGTTTGGGCTGGACGGTCGCAAGTGACGAATCGCGCGGCAAGATCGTCTTTCATTCGGGCGGCGCGATCGGTTTGAACTGTATTCTTTACCGAAATATCACCAAACATCAAACCGTCATCGCGTTCGATATTGCCAACCAGAACGCAAATTTTATCGCCGCAAATGCGATAAAGATCCTCAACGGCGAAAACGCTTCGATTCCGAAGAAAAATCTCGTCAGAATTTACGGGCAACAGCTCGTCGAAAAAGGCAGTAAAATTGCGGCTGAAACGCTCGAAAAACTGAGCAAAAATCGGGCGAACTACGATTTAGACAAGGATGAGCTGATCCGGCTCGGTTACGAATTCCTTGGCGATGTAAACCCGTTTCATTTGCCGTTCGAGCCGAAAATTGGCGAAGCCATCGAAGTTTTTAAGCTGTGCGTTCGGCTTTTTCCGGGCTATTGGAATTCGTTTGACAGTTACGGCGATGCGCTCGCCAGAGCCGGAAAAAAGGAGCTGGCGATCAAGATGTATCAAAAGTCACTCGAATTAAAACCCGACAGTGAAAGCGGGCAAAAGGCGCTTCAAAAACTTCTCGACGATAAAACCAAATAATTCAAACTAGACATTGTGCTTAGAATTAAATAAAACTATGAAAATTTCTCGAAAGTTGAAAAATTCAATGCTCGCGTCTTGGTTGGTTTTGAGTTTAATTTCGCTGCCGGTTTCGGCGCAAACGAATTCGAGTTCGGGTTTGAAATCAAGAAACGAAATTGCGGTTACGCAAACAAATAAAAATAAGATCAGCCAAATCGAAAAATACATTCAAACCTATGCCGATAATTTTCTGTTTAACGGAAGCATTCTGGTCGCCGAAAAAGGCAGGCTGATTTTTAAGAAAGGATATGGTTTGGCGAATATGGAATGGAATGTTCCGAACACCGCGACGACCAAATTTCGCATCGGTTCGGTCACCAAACAATTCACGGCGATGCTCATCTTGCGGCTCGAACAAGCCGGAAAAATCGATCTTCAGGCAAAAATTAGCGATTATCTGCCGTGGTATCGAAAAGAGACGGGCAGCAAAATTACGATTCATCATTTATTGACGCATACTTCGGGAATCCCGAATTACACTGCCGTTGCCGATGCGGTCAACGATATCAACACGCATCAATACACGCCGCCGGAAATTGCCGGAAAATACTGCGCCGGCGATCTCGAATTTGAACCCGGGACGAAGTTTAAATATAACAATTCGGGATATTTTTTGTTGGGTGTGATCATCGAGACAATTTCCAAAAAATCTTATGCCGAAAACCTGAAAGAACAGATTTTTGAGCCGCTCGGGATGAAAAATTCGGGAATTGAGCAGCCGAACGTTTTACTGAAAAACCGGGCGGCTGGTTATGAATACGGCTTTGAAGGCTATGAAAACGCTGATTTTATCAATATGGAATCGGCAACCTACGCCGCTGGCGCGATCTATTCGACGGTCGAAGATCTTTATTTGTGGCAAACTGCTCTCGACGGCGAAAAATTGCTTTCGAAGGAAAACAGCGACTTGATGTTCACCCCGAATCTAGGCAATTACGGTTATGGGTTGTATATCAGCAAATCAAAACCTGCTGGAATGCCGACCGAAATAACCGCTGCCGGACATGCCGGCGGGATCAACGGATTTTCGGCGCTTTTGATCCGTTTTGTTGAAAAAGATATAACCGTCATCTTGTTGGATAACACAAGGGTCGGGAAACGCGGAAATCTCGAAAATATCAGTTTGGGAATTTTTCGAATTTTGAATAACTTGACGCCTTCCGAACCGTCGCGATCGATGCAGGTGACGATGATCGAAAAAATGCGAGCGGGCGAAACCGGCGAAGCCGTTGCAAATTTTTACCGTTTGACCAAAAAAGAACGAAAGGGCGTTTTTAATTTTGAGGGCGCCGAATCGTTTTTAAACAATATCGGTTATTTTCTGCTCGGAAAATCCCGTTTCACAGATTCACTCGCGATCCTTAAATTAGGCGTCGAAGAATTTCCCGAATCGGCAAACACATTCGATTCCTACGCCGAAGCCTTGATGAAAGCCGGACAAAAAGAAGCCGCGATAAAAAACTTCAAGCGTTCATTGGAATTAAATCCACAAAACAAAAACGCCGCCGAACAACTAAAAAAACTCGATTCGGAGCCTTAAAACCTTTTCAATTGAGTTTAAGAAGCCAAAACCAAAATTATCCGGTGGAATTTTACCGGAAATTGCAAAAATCACCA
>CADEFG010000410.1 GCA_902826505.1 uncultured Acidobacteriota bacterium | reverse complement strand
GGCAAGGTCTATGTCATGGAAGAAGGTCTCGCGGCAGCCTTCGGGGCAGGCGTTTCACCAAAGGACAAACGCGCCTCGGCAATTGTTGACATCGGTGCCGGGACGACCAATATTGCGATCGTCGCGAAAGGTTCGGTGATTCATTCGACTTCGGAGCGCATCGGCAGCCACGAGATAAATGTTGCCTTATCAAGCCATATTCGCCGGCATCGCGGTTTGCAGGTCGGTGAAGAAACGACCGAAAATCTGAAAACTCAATTTGCTTCGACCTATCTGCCCGAAGACCTTGCCAAAACGATCACGATTCGCGGGCGCGATGTCCAAACGGGCAGTCCGGGCGCGGTCGAAATCACGGCGGGCGAAGTTTATCCGGTGGTTGAATCAATCGTGCGGCGCGTCGCGCAGCTCGTCAGCGACACTTTGACCGAGCTTCGTCCCGAAGTCGCGGCGGATATTTATGATCGGGGAATTATTCTAACCGGCGGCGGCGCGCTGCTGAACGGACTCGACCAGTATATTCGCAGTTTTGTTAATTTGCCCGTGACTATTTCCGATGAGCCGCGCAACGCGACCGTCCGCGGGCTTCTGAAAATGTTCGACGAACCCGAACTGCTCGAAAGAGTTTCGCGCAACGAACTCAGTTTGATCCAAAACGCCGAAATTCCTTTTGAAGCATAAAAAGCTCAAAAGTTTAAAGGTGAAAAGGTGAAAAAGTTTTGTTCATATTGACGAACTAACTTTTTCACCTTTTCACCTTTAAACTTTTTCACTCTTATTTTCCTTGAAAATTCGGCTTTCGTTTTTCCAAAAACGCCGCGACGCCTTCGGTTTTATCTTCAGTCGAAAAACAAATCGCAAACAGATCGACCTCGCGCCGCAAACCTTCGTCAAGGTTAGATTTCGACGCAAATTTAACGGCTTCTTTCGAGAGCTGCAAAGCGATCGGCGCTTTTTCGGCGATTTTATTGGCAAGTTCCATCGTTTTGGCTTCGAGTTCGGCAAGCGGATAAACGTGGTTGACCAAACCGAATTGCAAAGCGGTCGGCGCGTCGATCATCTCGCCCGTTAAGATTATTTCCATCGCTCTGCCTTCGCCGACAAGATGCGTCAGGCGCTGCGTGCCGCCGCCGCCAGGCATAATTCCAAGATTGATTTCCGGTTGCCCGAACCGCGCATTTTCGCTCGCGACGCGCAGATCGCAAGCCAGCGCCAATTCGTTGCCGCCGCCCAGACAAAAACCGTTGATCATCGCGATCACGGGTTTCGGAAAGGTATCGATCGAATTAAAAAAAGTCTTTTCGTGAAATAAATTGCGCTGCGTAACGGGCGTTTGTCCGGCAAATTCCGAAATGTCGGCACCGGCGATGAAGGATTTTTCGCCCGCGCCCGTGATCACGATGACGCGCACCGAATCGTCCTTGCGCAGCGTCTCGAGCGCGGCAACGCCTTCGGCGTGCACTTTTGAATTTAAAGCATTTAATTTGTCGGGGCGATTGATGGTTATAACCGCGACTTTATCGCGTTTTTCAACTGAAATTGTTTCGTAGTTTGACATAAATTTTTCTGTTATTGAATTTCTTAAACCTGATTATTTTAATTCTTGATGGTTTTTATTCGGACAGCTCAAAAGTTGGTTTTGCACCATAAACTTCATTGTGCGTGAAAAGAAAAATGCCGTCAAATCGTTCAAATAACCTAAAAAGAAGAAAAGGCTTTCCAATTTTTTACCGGAAAGCCTTTCTTCACAAAACCATAGTTTTAAGTTTTACCACTTCAACTTCAATATCCGTCATAAAAAGACAAGCATCAATTTTTAGAAGGAAAATACTTATTCTTTCTCAAAGCTAGTGTTTATCAGCTTACATGCGTATTCTTCGGTTTTTGCGTAAATTGTCAAAAAAAAATATGTTGGTGGAGGCGGCGACTATTTAACACTCACCACAACCGTTGAAAACAAATGTGGTTACAGACTGCCTAAAATAACTTTTACCACTTTTTCACCACTTTGTTTTCAAAGTCGGAATAACACTTTAGGTTTTGTGTTTAACCTAAACAATTTTAGCATAGAATTTCAAAAACTCTATTTATAGCAGACCGACAAACTCATTATACAAAAGCGAGAAAAATCAAAAGGCTTTATTAAAGTAGTAAGAGCTTAAACAAATTCCAAATTACAATAAGAATTAAAATCGAGAGAGCATCAATAGCAAGCGGCTAAAATAATTAAAAGATTTTTCTTTCAATTATAGCTGAATAATTGTATATTATGCTCACGAGGTAAAAGTTAATATGGAAAATGTCGCAATTATTATTTTTGTAATAATAATATTTGTAATTATATTAGCGGCTCTTGGTATGTTTTCTTCATCTTCACCGCCACCAAGTAATGTAAAACGTAATACGATCCGCCCGCCTAAGCCATCGCAGAGTGATGGCTTGGATGCTCTCTTTACCGTGCTTGCAGTTGGGGTAACAGGTTACGTTGCATACAAGTTTATAAAAGCCGTAACAGAAGAACTCAATACAATGCAAATAAATGTAAATGGCGAATATCAAACTATTGCAAAAGCCAGTAAAAACAACTCATTTGTAGAAGAATTAGTAAAAGAATTTGTTCAAAAAAAAGCTGGTAATAGTAGTGCCTCAAGCAATCCTCACGAGGCGGCGGAAGATATTGCTAAAATGTTAAGAGATGCCTTAAAAACTAGAATGAAACAGCAAAATCTATAGAAATTTCAATATAGAGATATTAACGGTACAGGTTGAATTACGCATCATATTTATCAATATTATTAAGAAAAATTCAAATTATTCTTAGGAAATTACTATGAATATAAAACTTTTTGAAGGATTATTTAACAAGGCAAAATCTAAGATTGATACATCTGAACTTCCTAAAGAAAAATCAGATAAATTTTTTGAACTTCTTAAAGAAAATATGGCTGAAGAATTACAAAAACCAACTCATATAGCAGTTATAGGTAAATGTGGAGTTGGAAAAACATCTACAATTAATGCTCTATTTGGAACTGATTGGAAAATAAGCCACGTCAAAGCCGCAACCAAAGAAGAAGAGATTCTTATGCTAGAAGGAGAACGAGGGACTTTGAAAATTTCAGATTTACCCGGATTTGGCGAAGATATAGATAAAGAAGAAGAATATAGCCAACTTTACAAAAGGGTGCTTAGCGAATGTGATGTTGCCCTTCTTATTCTTAAAGCAGATACGCGCGATATGGCGGAAGTCCAAAGAATGTTACGAGATGTTGTAGGAAGGGATTTTGATGTTTCTAAACGTATTGTTGTTGGACTTAATCAAGTTGATAATGTTCAACCCGGACATTGGCTTGAAAAGCCGAATTTGCCCTCTGTAGAACAAGAAAATTCAATAAAGGAAATCGTAGTTGAACGAATTAAAAGTATTGAAAAAGTTTGCGCTATAAAACCGTCACAAGTAATAGCCTACTCTGCCAAAAAGCATTACCACTTGGAGCATCTTTTTAGGGCAATGGTTTCAGGGACTGCGGGTGAGGCTTGGGTAATGAATGCTAAGGGCAAGGTTGCTGATTATCTTGAACTTGTTGATCCTGAATTTCGTCCGCCAACAAATAATAAGGAGTAAATATGAACGATGATTTTGATGCTGATGAAGCCCGAAGACGAGTAGTTGCAGAAGTCAATTCAATGAGTGATGAGCAGGTTCAAAGACTTGCTAGGTCTAGGTCTAGCTTTGAAGATTGGATATATAGAACAGCCAAAAGAATTGGACGAGCTATAGGCGCACCTTTTCGATGGCTTGCTAACCTTATCGAAGGAATTTTAGATGGGTTGTTCGGCAAATGGTAATTATTAATCTTATTGAATACAAATAGACGCATAATTATTTCGTACATCCTATAACGGTAAAAACCAAATCGTTCCTAAGAAGAGAAAGATTTCCAAAAGAATTTCGAGCGATTTTGGATACCATCTTTTAAGTTTCAATTATGAGATTTCTATTTCTATATAGAAAATTATTTTGATTAAAGGATAAGCGACCTCAGATGCGGAATAATTCTTTGATTTTTGCTGTAAATTTGGGTAAGTCTAATGCTCCCTTTTGAACTTCATCAAAGACCTTTTCCAATTCGCCGTTATAATCTATTTTATCGCGTTTCCTAACTGCTTCGCGCAATCTGTCTGATGATGTGTGAACATAGGTTGATGTTTGCGTAATATTAGAATGTCCGAGAAGCTCGCGCGCAGTTTCAATATCCGATTCTCTCAAGATTTCCGTTCCAAAATTATGGCGTAAATCGTGCGCGACAAATCCGCCGTCAGCGTATCGTCCGTAAGGTATATTTAAGTCTTCACAGACCATTTTGAGAGTTCGGTAATTGCTTGGAATAGGTTCGCCGTCAGGAGTGAAAATAAAATCGCAATCTTTTTGCAGTTCGCGGCGTAAATTGATTATTTCTATGGCGCGTTTGCCGAGCGGAAAGAATTTTGTAACTGTGTCGGTTTTCCATCTTTTGACATTCAAAAGTGCTTGCTGTGATTCGTCATACTGCGAGAACTTCAAACGAGCGATTTCTTTTCTTCTTAACCCCATCCAATAGCCAAATTCGAGCGTGTGAGCAAGACGAACGCGATGAAAATGATGCGCGTGTGTTTGTTTGCCTTCTGGCTCTTTCATCAACTCGTTTATGATCGCCGAAAGCTCTTTGTCCGTTACCAGTCTTTCACGCTTGCTTTTCTTTTTGTGTCCGTTCGGAAGGGGCGGAAGTTCGGGCATTTGCCAACTCTCAAGTGCATCGTAATAAACCGGAGCTTGTTTCAATGCCGAGGATAACGCATAGAGTTCTTTGTAGATTGTTGCTAATCGAATCGGCTGTTTTGTTTGCTTGCCAAATTGTCCGCTACGGTGATTGATATAAATTTGAAAGTTCGTCTTTTTGATTTCGTTAATTTTTGCCGCAGGAGGTAATAGATTGACAAAGGTTTCAAAAACCCGCTTGGCTAATGTTCTCTGATGACGTTTCGGAACGGTCGGCAGAACTTCATCAAGCAATTCGGAAACGGTAGGAATATAAGACGGAAC
>CADEFG010000409.1 GCA_902826505.1 uncultured Acidobacteriota bacterium | reverse complement strand
ATCCTTGAACAATGGTCGGCGATTCAGTTTCACGGACGAAAGAAAAAATGGTACGCGTTCAAAATTCCGCACCCACTCGATTATCAAAATCTCGTTCATCTGATTCACCCGGACGCCAAACTTCACAATATTATGCGCGGGCGCGACGCGGATATGCGCCGCCGCGACGGTTTTAAATTAACCGACACACGCGGAACTCAGCGTGATGCTTTGGCGGAAGTTGATTATTGTCTGATCTGCCACGAACGCGACAAAGATTCGTGTTCGACCGGCTTACGGGAAAAAGACGGCGCCCCGAAACGCAATCCTCTGGGCATTAAAACCGAAGGCTGTCCGCTCGATGAAAAGATCTCGGAAATGCATCTGATGAAGCGTCACGGCGATTCGATCGCGTCGCTCGCTTTGGTGACGATCGACAATCCGATGTGCGCCGGAACCGGACACCGGATCTGCAACGATTGTATGAAAGGCTGTATTTTTCAAAAACAAGAACCGGTCAATATTCCGCTCGCGGAAACCGCCAGCTTAACCGATGTTTTGAATCTGCCGTACGGTTTCGAGATCTATAATTTGCTGACGCGCTGGAATCCTTTGAACGCGAAACGCCCGTTTCAATTGCCTTACAACGGCAAAAATGTGCTGGTCGTCGGGCTTGGTCCGGCGGGTTACACGCTTGCGCATTATCTTTTGAACGAAGGTTTCGGCGTGATCGGTGTTGACGGACTCAAGATCGAGCCGTTGCCCGCCGAATGGACGGGCAAAAACGGCAAGCTGACGCCGAAACCGATCAAAAATCTCGAAGAAATCACGGACGATCTGGACGAACGGATTTTGTCGGGCTTCGGCGGAGTTTCCGAATACGGGATCACGGTTCGCTGGGATAAAAATTTTCTGACGATGCTTCAACTGATGCTCTCGCGGCGGAAGCGTTTTCGCGCTTACGGCGGCGTTCGTTTCGGCGGAACCTTCACGATCGAAGACGCCTGGGAATACGGTTTCGACCATATTGCGATCGCGACCGGCGCCGGGCGTCCGACGATCGTGCCGATGAAAAACAACCTGATTCGCGGAATTCGGCAGGCGTCGGACTTTTTGATGGCGCTGCAACTGACGGGCGCATTCAAAAAAGACACGCTTTCGAATCTGCAAGTGCGGCTTCCGGCGGTCGTTATCGGCGGCGGTTTGACGGGCATTGACACGGCGACCGAAATTTTCGCGTATTATCCCGTGCAGGTCGAAAAAATGCTCGAAAAGTTTGAAGAAATCTCGGAAGATCGCGGCGAAGAAGCGGCTTGGGCGGCGTTCGACGATGAAGAGAAAAAGGTTTTCGGCGAGTTTCTGGTTCACGGCAAAGCAATTCGTGAAGAAAGAAAACGCGCATCCGAAGCGCGTGAACATCCGAATTTCGTGCCGCTCATTCAATCCTGGGGCGGTGTGTCCTTGATTTATCGCAAGCGCCTTCAGGATTCGCCCGCCTATCGTCTGAATCACGAAGAAGTTCAAAAAGCCTTGGAAGAAGGCATCAATTTTGTCGAATTGATGTCGCCGACCGAAGCCGTGCCCGATGAATACGGCGCGATCAAGGCGCTCGTTTTCGAAAAACAAACTTATGACGCGGAAAGCGGAAAATTCTCGAACGCCGGCGAATTCGAAAGATTTCCGGCGCGAACGGTGTGCGTCGCCGCCGGGACAAGCCCGAACGTGATTTACGAAAAAGAAAAACCCGGCACGTTCAAGCTCGACGAATGGCGGCAGTTTTTCCAGCCGTTTAGATTAGAAAAAAACGGCGCCGGAAATTTCCATCTGCACGAAACCGCGAAAGGCGAAACGGGATTTTTTACGTCGTATGAAAAGGACGGAAAATTCATCTCGTATTACGGCGACAACCATCCGAAATATGCCGGAAACGTCGTCAAAGCGATGGCTTCGGCAAAATTCGGTTATCCGAAAGTCGTCGAACTTTTTGAGGAAGAATTAGCCAAAAGAGGAAATTTGCCGCAATCCGAGAAAGATTCGATCTTCGACCGGCTCGAAGCAAAATTAGACGAACAGCTTCGCGCCTATGTTGTGAAAGTTGACAGATTAACGCCGACGATCGTCGACGTGATCGTCAAAGCGCCGCTCCAAGCCAGAAAGTTTGAGCCCGGACAATTTTATCGGCTGCAAAACTTTGAAACGACTTCGCCGCTCGTCGGCGGTAAGCGTTTGATGATGGAAGGTTTGGCGCTGACGGGCGCGTGGGTTGACCGCGAAAAAGGCTTGCTTTCGATGATCGTTTTGGAGATGGGAACTTCGTCGCGGCTTTGTTCTTTGCTCAAAGTAGGCGAAGAAATTCTCGTTATGGGACCGACCGGAACGCCGACCGAAATTCCCGAAAACGAAACGGTTTTGCTCGCCGGCGGCGGTCTCGGCAACGCGGTTCTTTTCTCGATTGCCAAAGCGATGCGCGAAAACAACAATGAAGTGATCTATTTCGCAGGCTATAAAAACGGTGCCGATTTGTTCAAGCGCGAAGAAATCGAAAATGCGACGGATAAAGTCGTCTGGGCGTCGGATTTCGGCGACGAGATCGAACCGCAGCGTCCGCAGGACGCGCATTTTCGCGGCAATATCGTGCAGGCGATGATTGCTTATGCCGAAGGAAAACTTGGCGAGCAAACCGTTGATCTGAAAAATGTTGACCGCATCATCGCGATCGGTTCCGACCGTATGATGAACGGCGTCAAAGAAGCGCGTTACACGGCTTTGAAGCCTTATTTGAAGGAAAAACACACGGCAATCGGGTCAATCAATTCGCCGATGCAATGTATGATGAAGGAAGTTTGTGCGCAATGCCTGCAGCGCCATGTCAACCCGCACACGGGCGAAGAATTTTTTGTTTTTTCGTGTTTCAATCAAGACCAGCAGCTTGATTTTGTCGATTTCAAGAATTTGAACGACCGCCTGCGGGCAAATTCGATTCAGGAAAAACTCTCGAATATGTGGCTTGATAAGATCTTCAAGAACGAAGATTTGAAAACCAATTAGCGAGAAGGTTTAGAACGATAACGGATGACACGGATTTCACAGATTTTTATTTTATATTTATCTGTGAAATCCGTGTCATCCGTTGTCGTATTGCTTTTGGTCAAGTCAAAGTTGTAAATTCAAAGAAACGAAAATGACGCGCGAAGAAAATTTACAATCCGAGAGTTTTAAACTGCCGCTCGCGGAAATGAAGTCAGAAAAAGACCGCGATATGGGGTTTGGCGAGCGGGTCGCGAGCGAAACGCGGGATCGTTTGATCAATCGCGACGGTTCTTTTAATGTCGAGCGCACCGGGCTGAAACTGACGTCGTTGCTCAACCCGTATCACGTTTTGCTGACGATGTCGTGGAAAATGTTTATCGGGCAAACGCTTTTGATCTATTTTTTGAGCAATATTTTATTCGGGTTTCTCTACTCGATGCTCGGCGCCGCCGCACTTGTTGATACGTCGTCAACGCCGATCGAGAACATTTTCCTGCGCGGATTTTTCTTTTCGGTGCAGACTTTTGCGACGATCGGTTACGGGACGATTCATCCGGTCGGAGTGGTCGCGAATCTGCTCGTGACGGTCGAATCGTATTATTCGATGATTATGACCGCACTCGTCACGGGCATTGTTTTTGCGCGGTTTGCGCGTCCGACGGCGCGGATTTTGTTTAGCGATTTTGCGGTCGTCGCGCCGTATCAGGACAAAACGGCGTTTATGGTGCGAATCGTCAATTCGCGCAACAACCAGCTGATCGCCGCCGGCCAGATCGACACCGGCAAGGGCCGCTTCGCCGTCAAGGTGCCCGGCCTGTTCGAGAACCTGCGCGACATCCTCGACATGCCGCTGAAGGTCTCCGGCGATGCGGTGGTCCGGGTCCGCGACATCGCCCAGGTCCGGCGCACCTACAAGGACCGGGAATCCTATGCCCGGGTCGATGGCCGACCGGCGGTCGCCCTCGAGGTCTCGAAGCGGATCGGCCAGAACATCATCGCGACCATCGACGAGGTCCGGAAGATCACGCTCGAGGAGCAGAAGCACTGGCCGGCGAACCTCGTGGTCGGCTTCAGCCAGGACAAGTCCGACAACATCAAGGTCATGCTGGCCGATCTCGAGAACAACCTCGCGATCGCCGTGCTCCTGGTCATGATCATCGTGCTGGCATCGCTCGGCATGCGGCCGACGCTGCTGGTCGGCGTCGCAGTCGTGGGCTCGTTCCTGGCTGCAATCCTGCTGCTCGCCGGCATGGGCTTCACGATCAACATCGTGGTCCTGTTCGGCCTGATCTTCGCCGCCGGCAACGTGGTCGACGGCGCGATCGTGGTGACCGAGTACGCCGACCGGAAGATGGCCGAGGGCATGACCCGGCGCGAGGCCTACACGGTCTCCGCCAAGCGCATGGCCTGGCCGATCATCTCCTCGGTCGCGACCCAGATCGCCGCCTTCCTGCCGCTGCTGTTCTGGCCCGGCGTGGTCGGCGAGTTCATGAAGTTCCTGCCGATCACCCAGATCGTCGTCCTCTCGGCCGCGGTGCTGATGGCGCTGGTCTTCATTCCCGTGCTCGGCGCCTGGTTCGGCCGCCAGACGAAGCCCGGGGATATCGACGACGCGGCGCCGGAGGACGCGACGACCCGCGGCTACGTGCGCGTGCTCGACTGGTCGCTACGCCGGCCCGGCACCATCCTGGCGGTCACGGTGCTCTCGCTGATCGGCGTGCAATGGTGGTATGCCAATCACGGCAATGGGGTCGAGTTCTTCCCCAATGTCGAACCCGACCTCGCCGTCGTCAGCGTCACCGCGCGCGGCAACCTCTCGACCGACCAGAAGGACGTCCTGATCCGCGAGGTCGAGGAGCGCATCCTCGCCCTCGACCGGGAGCGGGACGAGCTGGCGACAATCTACAGCTCCACCCGGACTCGCGAGCTCGGCAAGGACGCGGCCGAGGACGTGATCGGGATGATCCAGCTCGAGTTCGCGGACTGGAAGACCCGGCGCAAGGCGAGCGAGATCCTCGCGGACATCGCCGCCCGCACCAGGGACCTCGTCGGCGTCGTGGTCGAGACCCGGCGCC
>CADEFG010000408.1:1313-5109 GCA_902826505.1 uncultured Acidobacteriota bacterium | reverse complement strand
GCCGTCACGGGTTTGTCGCCCGCCGCGCCGAACTGCTGAATGATCGTCCCGCCCGTAGATTTCGAGATAAACCAGGTCGCGCTCGCGGGACGAAAAACGCCGGGATCGGCACGACCGTCGCCGTCGAAATCTGCCGCGACCGGCAGATCGCCCGAAGTGCCGAACGGGAATGAAAAGAACGAACCGTCTTCCGAGCGCAAAATGAACCATTCGCCCGACGCCGGTCGAAAAACGGCAATATCGGTTCGTCCGTCGCCGGTAAAATCGGCGGGCATTAATTTATCGGATGAATTGCCGAATTGGGCGGCGACGGTTTGGGCGGTCGTGCTGCGGTTGATCCACCATTGACTCGACGACGGACGAAAAACGGATATGTCGGTTTTGGCGTCGCCGTCAAAATCGAACGGCGTGCTTTTACCAATAATTTGCAGGGCATTGCCGATTCGAATCCGCGGTTTGACGATGTTGTTGCGCGAATCGGTGACCGGCAGCCCGGTCGCGGTCAGAGCGTTCAGTATCCGGTCGATCGACGCGTTCGGATTTCTTTGTCGGAGAATCGCAAAAGCTCCGACGACGTGCGGCGTTGCCATCGAAGTGCCCGAAAAATTTGAAAAGGCATTGCCCGGAACCGAGGAATTTATCCAACGACCGGGCGCGAGCAGATGCAGCAGCGGCGAGCTGTCCGAAAAACTTGAAACCGCGTCTTGCGTCGTCCCCAAACTTCCGTCATCGGTCGAACCGACGCTGATCGAGGTCGAGATACAAGCCGGCGCGGTGAGCGCGTTCGTAAAGGCAAAATTTCCGGCACAGATGATCGTCGCAACTCCGACCGAGCGCAGATTATCGATCGCGGCTTTGGTCGGTGCGTGGGCAACGTCGCAGTTTGCGGTGAATTGCTGTCCGGTTTGTAAACTCAAATTGACTGCGGTGATGTTCGGCATCGTCATCGAAAGCGTTCTGACGCGCTCCAAACCCCTGATCAGATCGGATGTCCAGTAAAGCGCGCAAGGTGATGTCGCGCCGCAATTAGTCGTGCTCGTAAATTGCGAGAAAACCTGAATGGCGATGATGTTGGCGTCTTTTGCGACACCGCTGAATGAAGCGCTTTGCCCGGCGGCGATTCCGGCGACATGCGTGCCGTGATTGCAGCCGCTCGTTGAAACCGGACAATGAAGCCCCGAATTGGCTGCCGTCGATTCGGTGACGCCGCCCGGGCAAACGCTCGTCGAAGATGCGTTGTTTGATGAATAACAGGCTTCGGAAACAACCCGACCGCCGAAAAACGTGTGATTTTTATCGACGCCGCTGTCAACGATCGCGACGGTTTGCCCGTTTCCCGTGTAGCCGCCCGACCAAGCCGTATCGGCTCCGACGACCGGAATGCTCTCGGCAAGCGCCGGTTCGGCGATCTCGTCTTCCTGCACCGAAACGATCAGCTCGTCATTGCGCATCTGCTCTAATGTTTCGACGGTGGTTTCCACCGCAATAAACGGAATGTATTCGAAAAGTTTGACGTTCGTCACGCCAAACGATTGAAAACGGCGCAAAAAATCGTTTTGCGCCGCTTTGATGTCAAGCCGCTGTTTTAACGATTCCGAGTTGCTCAATCTGCCTTCCGGGACAAAAGCGGTTTGCAGACCCGCGATAATATGAATTGTTCCGGTCTGACCGGCGCTCGTTATCAATTTGTCGAAAGTTTCGTCCTTTAACGGATTTTGCGGAGAAGTTGTCCGTTTAATTTGTGCCGTCGCCGGATTCTTGAAATGGTTGGCGGAAAACAGGCAAACTGTAATCACAATCGCAATGGTTATTAATTTTTTCATTTTACTCCTAAAAAATATCAATGTTACCGATCCGGTTTATTTTGGTTCGATTTCAGCTCGGGTTGCCGGCGGCGTGGCGGGCGAAAATTCAGGATGGAAAACGTTTTGCCGCGCCGTTGTCCAAACCTTTTGGAAAAAGGGCAAATCGCTGAAAACAATTCGCAGATTGAATAAAAGAACCGAATTGGTTTGAAAAACTCCGCCGGTCGTTTTCGTTTTCGGCGCGTGGGTTTCACGTCCACAACAAGCCAGAAAAGGGTTTTCGACCAATTTGTAATCGGAAATTTAACCGATTTCGGCGAAAATGTAAAGATTTTTTAAAAATTGAAATTGGGAGATGCCAAAAAAATGAGGTATCAAACGCGCGGGCGTTGAACTTTTCTTTCATTTGTCGGTGACAAAAGAGACAAAAATTAACACCCGCGCAATCGATTTTGGTTATAAATTATTTGACGAAAGCCGCCTGGACGGGAATATCGCCGCTCGTGCCGAACTGATAGGACGAAAAACTGCCGTTGATCGAGCTGATGATCCACCAAATGCCGGTCGAAGGTCGCCAGACGGCGAAATCGTCTTTGCCGTCGCCGTCGTAATCGGCGGGCACCGGCACGTCGCCCGGCAAGCCCCATTGCAGATAAATTCCCTGACCGTTGCCGCTGCGCGCGCCGTACCACGAACCCGTGAAATCCTGATAATAAACGAGATCGAGACGGCTGTCGCCGTCGTAATCGGCAGGCGCGCCGAGATTCCCGTCGTAATAGCCGACGTGCGTTGACGCGTAGGAATTACTCAAACTCAGAAAACGATACCAAACGCTGTCCGAAGGACGATAGACGGCGAGATCGGCGCGCCCGTCGCCGTCGTAATCACCGGCGAGCGGTTTGTCGCCGGTGAGTCCGTATTGCAGCGCGGTAAAACTTCCGCTCATGCTGTTGAGGCGATACCAGGTTCCGTTCGATGGTCGAAAAAGCGAGATGTCGTCACGCCCGTCGCCGTCAAAATCGTTTTGCGTCGGAATGTCTTCGGAGATGCCGAAACGCACCGCGTCGGATTGTCCGTTCGCGCTGAAAAGCCGGTACCAAATGCCGCTCGAAGGACGATAAACGGCGATGTCGGCGCGTCCGTCGCCGTCGTAATCGGCGGGCGCCGGCTGGTCGCCGGCAAGCCCGAAACTCGTAAAGCTAAAGGTGTTCGTCGCGCTGTTTAAAACATACCAAACGCCGTTCGACGGGCGAAAAACCGCGATGTCCGATTTTCCGTCGCCGTCGAAATCGAAGGCTTTGCGGCGTGTCGGCGAATAGTTTTGGCGGAGTTTGGCGATACCGTTATTGACGCCGTTGATGAGCAGATTGCCGCTCAAGTAAATTTCATCGGTCGGGCTGAGATAAACACTGCCGAACGTGAAATAAGTCGAAAACTTACGAATCACCGCGCCGTTTTCATTAAGCCTTTCAAACTGCATCCGCGAATTCGAAAAGCAATTCACGCAGTTGCTGACCAGAATTGTGTCGTCGCTTTGCACCGCGACCGAACCGATCGGTGCAGTATTCTGGGGCTGAAAAGCCGGGTCAACCGTCCCGTTTGAATTAAGCCGGACGAGTTGTGAGTTGTTCAAATGGGTGAGAATTTTGCCGTTGCCGAGCAAAAAGAAATTAAACATAAAATTTGGCGCAGTATATAAAGTAAAACCCGCGTCGATCGTGCCGTCGGCGTTGAGCCGGATAATTTCGTTGTTATTGCGTAAAACGAGAATCTTGCCGTCGGGTTGGGTGATGATCTTCGCCGCGCCAAACAAACCGTCGCCGCCGAAACTGCGGTCAAAACTGCCGTCCGCATTGAGCCGTGCAACATATTTGACCGCGCCGTTGTCAACCTTTTCGACTATCGTTCCGGCGACCAAAATTCTGCCGTCGGGCAGAATATTGATCGAATTGATAGAGCCCTTAGCGACGAATGTGTAATTAAAGGTCGGG
>CADEFG010000408.1:0-1303 GCA_902826505.1 uncultured Acidobacteriota bacterium | reverse complement strand
TTGTGACGTACCGTACTCAATAATTTATAAGAGATCTGGCAGTAGCGGAAACAATAGAACATATGCCTGTTGGGATGAGCCTCATAGGCGTCACATCCGGACGTCGGCGCATTAAACGAAGTGTCGCGCTGTCCGTTCGGCAAAAAACGCCAGATCGGGGTCGCCGCACCGAGATTCGGGGCAAAACGTCCTTTCGCGAGGATTTTGCCGTCGGGCAGAAACCGGAGCACCGGAAAATCGCCGCCGGGCGTAAAGATCGGCACGGGTGCAAACGAAAAATCGATCTGTCCGTTGTCGAGTAAATTATTCTGAGCCGAAACCGTTTGATTGAGAAAAGTTAGTGAGAAAACGAAAAATAAATAAAAAAAGAACTTTTTGAAATTCATTGCCAAACTCTCCACGAGATATTTATCGAAATAATTAAAACTTACTTTATTGCTAAGGGGATAATTTTTTTCAGGGTAATAAACAATTTTATATAAGTTTCAATAGAAACGGAATTTCAGATAAGAATATTGCTTTGTTTAATTTGAAGAGGGCAGAAAATTTGAACCGGCGGTGTAAAATGGTCGTTAGGACGCTTGTCAGTTTAAGGAGGGAAGAGTATGTTTTGTCCGAATTGCGGAGAAAAAGAAAATAATCCGGTCCAGTTTTGTCGTGCCTGCGGCGCAAATCTCGCGGTCGTCCGCGATAGTCTCGAAGAATCCGACAATTACACGGCTTCGGCGATCAATGCGCGGGAACAAATTGCGCGGGCGGCGGCAGAAAAAATAAAAACCGGCGAATGGTGGCAGGTCGGCGCGATTGTGCCGGAAGTCGAAAAACTTTTTGAATCGCCGCAGGAACGCCGTTTGCGCCAGCAAGATCAAGCCGCCGAGCAGCGTCTGAGCCGTTTACGCGGCGGGACGATCACCGCCTCGGTCGGCTTTGGTTTGGTTTTGCTTTTTCTGATTCTCTGTCTGATGGACGAGAAATTTTTGATGTTCGTCGGACCAAGTCTGCTGGTTTTTTTGATCGGTCTCGGGATTGTCGTCAACGGTTTGTTTTTTACCGTTCGGAAAAAACTCAAAAGCGCGGATTCGCCGGATGAAATTTCCGGTCAAGCAGATCACGCATCGATCGGAAATCCCGCGCCGAAGAATCTTTTCGCGCCGAAACAAGCGCCGTTTCATCATCTTTCGGTCGTTGAAAACACGACGCGGAATTTGGTCGAAAGCGAAAAAATAGAGACGAATAAGATCAATGAGAAAAAGATCAGCGACGAATGATCAGTGCGTGGGCGGCGAGGCAAGCGGCAGATCGC
>CADEFG010000407.1 GCA_902826505.1 uncultured Acidobacteriota bacterium | reverse complement strand
CCGACAATACGGGTTATGAATCGGTCGGAGCAGTATTAAAGGAAGTTCCGGGCGTTTTAACGCGGCGCGGTTCCGAAACGGGAACTTCATCGGGCGCGGCGGGCGAACAGATTCAATGCATCGGTTCGCGCCAATCGCTGGTTTTGCTTGACGGTTTTCCGGTTATCAATGCGCGCGGCATCAAGGGCGGAACGATCAATCTGGATCGACAATCGACCGAACGGCTCGAACAGATCGAGGTCGTCAAAGGCGCGGCTTCGGCGCTCTACGGTTCGGACGCGATCGGCGGCGTCGTTAATTTGATAACCCGCGACCCGAAAAATCCGCTGGAAGGTTCGGTTGCGGTTTCGGGCGGAAACTTTGGAAATTTCGACACGCGCGGCGATCTCGGCTTTAAGAAAAACGGTTTCAGCGGTTTTGTGACCGCCGAACGACGTAAAAATAACGGATTCGACCTCACGCCGACGACTTTTGACACAACCGGCGCGGGATTTCACAATTACAACTATTTCTCAAAATTAAAATACGAATTTTCGCCGAAATTTTACATAACCGGTCTTGCCGACGTGCGAAAAGGAAATACTTTGGGGCGTTCAAACGGCGAACGCGGTCCGCAAAGCGAAGATGTTGATGAAACCTCGCAAAGTTACGGGTTGACTGCCAATTGGTCGCCGAACGCCCGGACGGTTGCGCAGCTTCGCGGCTATTTTACGCGCTATGACGAAATCGTCAAACAGTTTCTTTCAAACGGAACACGAATCGCCGACGAAAATCTTTTTCAACGGTTTGGCAAAGCCGACGCCAGCGTTTCGTATGTTTGGGGCGAACGTCAATTGATCCAATTCGGCGGCGAATGGACGACCGATCGTTATCGCGGTATCAACCGTCTCAGAAATGACGCGGGCGAACGCGCCAATACGAAAGTCGTTTGGGGACAAAATAAGATTAGCGTCACAAACCGGGCGGCTTTAACGGTCGGGCTTCGGTTCGACAGTCATTCGATTTTCGGCAACGCCTTTTCACCGAAGATCGGTTTGAATTATCGCCTGACCAGCCGTTTGAACCTGCGCGCTTCGTGGGGACGCGGATTCCGCGCACCGGATCTCGGACAACTTTATTATCGTTTCTCAAACCCGACCAATCTTTATCAGGTGATCGGCAATCCGAATCTATCGCCCGAACATTCCGGCTCGTGGCAAATCGGCGCGGAATACGGCAGCACCAAGAAAAATTATCGTTTCGGCGTCAATTTCTTCCGTAACGACGTCCGTAATCTGATCGAAGCGAAAAATTACGGTTTTATCACTTCGCAAGCCCAGCTCAACGGAATCCTGACGAGTCTCGGCATTAATACCGCCGACTTTCGACCGTCCTTGTTCCGCTTGTTATTTATCTACAACAACCTTTCAAACATTTACACACAAGGTTTTGAAACCGATTTCGACATTAAACTTCCGAAAAATTTTGCGGTTGCCGGAGCTTATACTTATCTCGATGCGCGAGACAAAGCAACGGGCGCGTTTCTTTCCGACAGAAATAAACATCAGGGCTTTTTGAAACTTGGCTACGATAACCGCGAAATCGGCTTTCGGGCAAATTTGCGCGGCTCGTTTTACAGTAATTGGAAAACGTCTTCGACGACGAATCGCGGCGTGACGATTCCGGCGGTTGCTCCGGCGTTCCAGCTCTGGGATCTGTTTGCTGCAAAAAGCATCCAAAAACGTTTTGAAGTTTATGGCACGATCGAAAATCTGTTCGATAATCAAGACTCAAACGTCGGTAAATTCGACCCGCAAGGGCTTCCGCTGCCGATCTACCGAAACGATGCCGGCAGAAGTTTCCGCATCGGTTTGAGGTTCAATTTCTCCCGGGAGAAGTAGCCTCACCACGTTTAGTCAGAAAGGCACGGATTATTTTTAGTCCGTGCCTTTCGTTTTTCACGTCGGATAATATTTTATGGTAATCTGTGATTTCACCTCCGTTGATAAAAATATGAAAATTTTGTTAATCGCATTTTTAATGGTGTTTATGATTACTATTTCAGGTTTCGCGCAGGCAAACGAAGCAAATTACCGCGTTTATGACGCGGCGGGAAATCCTTCGAGTTTGGATAAAATCCTTGAAGCGGTCGGACAAAACGATGTCGTTTTTCTCGGCGAAAACCACGACGACGCAACCGCCCACGCGCTTCAGCTGCAAATTTTCAAAGCCGCCGTTGAAAGATACTCCAAAGATCGAAAGGTCGCGCTGTCGCTGGAAATGTTCGAACGCGACGTCCAAACCGTGGTCAACGAATATTTGAACAATCTGATCAGCGAAAGCCATTTTTTGTCGAGCTCGCGTCCGTGGAATAATTATAAACAGGATTATCGCCCGCTCGTGGAAATTGCCAAAGAACAGAAATTGCCGGTGATCGCCGCCAATGCACCGCGCCGTTACGTCAATATGGTTTCGCGCGGCGGACGCGAGACGCTCAATGCGCTTTCGCCCGAAGCCAAAAAATGGCTGGCTCCGTTGCCGTATAATCAGCCGTCCGAGGATTACACAAAAAAATTCAAGGCGTTGATGGGCGGTAGTCCGGAATCGAATATGGGGATCAACAAAATTCTCGATTCGCAATCGCTCTGGGACGCGACGATGTCATATTCGATCGCGGATTTTTTGAAAGAAAATAAAAAATCGCTGGTCATTCATCTGAACGGAGCTTTTCACACCGAGAATCGGCTCGGGACGGCGGAACATCTCTTACGATATCGCTCGAAAACGAAAATACTGGTCGTGACGATGCGTTATGAGGATGATTTTACAAATTTCAATAAATCGAAACACGAAAATTTGGGCGATTTCGTGATCTTGACGGATTCAAAAGTCCCGCGAAGTTTCAAACAAGGTTCCTAAATACAAAAGAAGCCGCCTTTGACGAAAGCGGCTTCTTTTACCAAAAAAAACGATTTTTATCACTCTTCAATACAATCACAATATTCTAACGAATAATATTGTGTAATTGTGCCGTATGAACCGATTTCACCGTCGCAGAAATATATTCGTCCGCCGACTGGAATGGTTTTTGTCTCAGTATCGTAATAGGTTTTTTTTTGATACCAAAAGCAATTTGTTGCTTGATCACTAACCGTAACCGGTTTGGCAATGGCAACCGAAATATAGGTGACGGTTACCGAAAACAGAACTGCCAGACACAATGTCAATATTTTGTTCCGTAACAAAATATGCTTAATATTGTTCATTTTGATTCTCCTATTGGGTCTGAGAAAAGTTGAAATGGAAGAGTTATTAAAAATCAATAACCCGTGCTGTTATTTACGATAAATAAAAGATAAACTTCACAAATATAAATTTGTCAATATTTTCAATCTAAAAACTTTGAAATTGATTGTTAAAATATGTTGACCAATTTTGCCATACTGTTCTAAAATAATAGTGCGAAAATAAATTCGCGCTCTTTCCTAGCCCCAACCCCTCAAATGAGAATCAAAATCAGTCTAATTTATTTTGTGGTATTTACGCTGTTGGCAGTCGGTCTTTTGCCGCTTTTGCTGACCAGTTGGACGCTGTCCGACCGCAGTGCGAAGGAACTGCGCGCCGTTGAAGGTCGGTATCAAACGCAGCTCGTCCAGGACAAAGCGCGGCAGATTGAACTTTTCGGGCAAAGATACGCTGATTTGGTTGGGAGCTATGCCAAAGCGCTCGAGCTTTCGAATGATTTTTCGCTCCTTTCATCCCAGCAGACGGAAGAAAAACTCGGCGGCACGCTCAAGGAAAATCCATTTTTGCTCGCGCTCTACATAAAACCGATCGGCAACGAATCGCTTTCGGTCTTTCGTGCGGAACAGGTTAAAAGGGAAGAGATCGAAACGCTGGCAAATACGCTTTCACCAAAATTGGAAAACAGAAAGCTGGTTTTCGGACAGCCGCAAAAGATAAATTCGAGCGGCGAGCTCGTCCAGACGATCGCTTCGCCCGTCATTATCAACAACAATGTTTCGGCGTTTGTGATGGCAGTTGTTTCGCTGCGTGAAATTTCGCGGATCATGGCGGAAACCAAACCGACGAGCGAAGAAGAACTTTGGAAAGCCGGTTTGCCGATAATTTTTGTCGTTGACGAAAAAGGCAACGCCGTTTTTCACCCCGACGCGAAAATTGTCGCCAATCAAAAATCGCTCTTAAATTTGAAGATCGTTCAGGAATGGCAGGAAGCCAATTTGCAGATCCAATCAGCTTTGGTTCCGTTTACGGCTGAATACGACAATGTTCAACACGAAATGATCGGCGCGTATTCGACCGCTAAATTTCACAACGAATTGAAATTCGGGGTAATCGCGATGCAGGATGAAAGCCGTGCCCTCGCCTCGGTCGGTGAGATGCGCCGTCAAACCTGGGTGATCTGTCTCGGGTTTGCGATGTTTGCGCTGATCGTCGGATTTTTGATGAGCCGCCAAATGACGAGCCCGCTGATGAAATTAGCCTCCGCCGCCAAGAAGATCGCCGCCGGAGATTTTGCGACGCGCGTTGATGCGAAGGGCATTTCAGAGATCGGCACGCTCGGCGAAGCGTTTAATCTAATGAGCGATAATGTCGAAGAACATATCGCCAAACTCGCCAAGGCGGCTGAGGAAAACCGCGAGCTTTTTGTCGGAACGGTCAAGGCGCTTGCCGCCGCGATTGACGGTAAAGACAAATATACGCGCGGTCATTCGGAACGGGTCGCGCGCGTTTCGGTCGCCATCGGGAAGCGTTTGGGAATGGATGAAGCGGAGCTCGAAACGCTTCGGATCAGCGCGCTGCTTCACGATGTCGGCAAAATTGCGATCGACGATTCGATTTTGAAAAAACCGTCGGCTTTGACTAATGAAGAGTTTGAAATTATGAAAACCCACCCCCAGCGTGGTTATAAAATTATGTCGCAGATTCCGGCAATGAAGGAATTTTTGCCGGGAATGTATATGCATCACGAAATGGTCAACGGGCAAGGCTACCCGCAAGGTTTGACCGATGCGCAAATTCCGATGCAGGCAAAGATCGTCTCGGTTGCCGATACCTTCGACGCGATGACGATCGATCGCCCGTATTCGAAAGGAATGACCTTGAAAGATTCGCTTGACC
>CADEFG010000406.1 GCA_902826505.1 uncultured Acidobacteriota bacterium | reverse complement strand
TTTAATTCTTCGATCAGCGCGAGCGCCGCTTCGCCGTCGTCGGCTTCCGCCAAAACTTTCAAAAGCGGGTCGGCTTCGATCACCTGACGCAAACCTTTGCGTAAAATCGGATGATCGTCGGCAATGACAATGTAAATTTCGTTATTCACGGTTAGTAAAAAAACGGAAACTGCAGATCGGTAAAGGGGCAACCTGCGTCGGTTTAAAAGTTTTGTAAAAATTCCCGGTTATTGATCCGGATTCTGACGATCGTGCCTTGCTTCGGAGCGGATTTTATCTCAAATTTTCCGCCGAAAAGCTCGACCCGTTCGGTGATTCCGATCAAACCGAAGCCGCCGGTTTTGGATTCCGTTTGAAAAGGCACAAAACCACGACCGTTATCTCCGATCTCAAGATCGATATCTTCGCTTCGGCGGCTGATTCTGACAAAAGCCTTTGACGCTTCAGAATGTTTGACCACATTATTTACGCATTCCTGGACGATGCGGTAAAAATTTATTTCGGTTTCTTTCGGGAAATAATTATCAATATCGTCTATTTTTGTCGAAAATTCAATCTTCGAAGCGGCTTTTGCGGTGCGGACAATCGCATCGATGGCTTTGGTTAAACCGATCCGGTCGAGCTGGTAAGGACGCAGATTGTAGGAAATTTCCTTGACTTCGCCGATCGCCTGCGAGGCTTCGCCGGAAATTTCTTCGATTTGTTCAAATTCCGCCGTTTTGCCGTTTTTGGTATTTAGAAACATCAACGCCAGATTTTTGATGACGACCAGCCGTTGCCCCAAAGAGTCGTGCAGTTCGGCGGCGATTCGTTTACGTTCCTGTTCCTGCGAAGCAATTAACTGCCGCGAAAAGGTTTGCTGGGCGGCACGTTCTTTTTTTAATTGCGAGATCCGGCGTTTGTAAAGCGCGAAAACAATCCCGGTTGCCAGCAAAACCGTCAGGACGATAAACCACCAGCGCCGGTAAACCGGCGGCAGGACGACAATCTCGAGCGCCGCGCCCTGTTCGTTCCAAACATTATCACTGTTGGCGGCAATCACGCGAAAAACATAATGTCCGGGCGGCAAATACGGGTAATAAGCTTCGCGCCGCGTCCCGGCATTCGTCCAATTTTCGTCCAAACCTTCGAGCCGGTAGCGAAACTGCACCTGTTCGGGTTTGATAAAGCTCAAACCCGTGTAATGGATTTCAAAATTGCCCTGATCCGGCGCGATCGTCAAACTACCGGTCACCGGCAGCGACGAATTTTCAAGCGATGCCGATTCGATCACGACCGGTGGTGGCAGCGGGTTAAATTCAACTTTTTCGGTATCGATGACCGCGACGCCGTCCTGCGTCGGAAACCAGAGCCGTCCGTCTTTCGCCTTGATTCCGGCGGGTTGGCGCCCGCCGTTGCATTCGCGGTTGAGCATTCCGTCCGACTTTCCGAAGAAAGTCGAAACGATCCTTGAAATTTTCCCGTCGGCAAAATCGTTGAGCTGCCGGCGGCTGACGCGGTAAATGCCCTGATTCGAAGACATCCAGAAATTTTCGTGAGCGTCCTCGAGAATTTGAAAAACACCATTGCTGAAAAGTCCGTTGTCGGTCGTGTAATTTGTGAACTTGCCGTCTTTGAGACGCGAGAGACCGCTCTCATAAGTTCCGATCCAAAGCGTTTGTTCGGCATCTTCGTAGATCGTGCGGATATGATTTCCGGCTAAACCTTCGTTCTCGGTAAAAGCCTCGAATTTTGCGTTTGTTAAATGTGCCAAACCGCCGTAAGTTCCAAACCAGAGCGAACCGTCCTGTGCTTCGTGAATCACTTTGACATCATCGCCCGGCAAACCTTCGGCGATTTGGTAGCGGGTCGCCGTTTCGTTTTCGTATTTTATCGCGCCCTTGCTTGTGGCAAACCATAAAACGCCGTTTGCGGTTTGATGAATATCCCAAAAATCCGCTTCGCCGATGACGATTCCGAGTTTTTTCGTAAAATCCGTAAATTTACCGTTTTCAAGATATTCAACGCCGCCGAGGCTGCCGATCCATAAACGACCGTTCCGCTCTTCGAATAAAGACTGGACGACAAAATAAAGCAAACCTTCGCGCGCGGTGTAATTGGTAAACTTTCCATCCTTATAATTTGAAAGGGAACTGGTCGAGCCGACCCAAAAATCTCCGTCGGCGGTTTCCAGGATCGGATAGACATTTTTATCGGCAAGCCCGTCAGCCATCGAAAGCGGTGTAATAACTTGTTTGCTGACACGGTTGATCCCTTTTTCGTTGGTCGTGATCCAGATCGTGCTTTCGCGGTCGGTAAAAATATCCATGACATAATTACTCGAAAGCCCGTTTGCGGTGTTTTGGCAATAAAATTTCTCACCGGCGAGATGACACGCACCGTCCTTTTCCGTGCCGAACCAGATATTTCCCTGATCGTCCTCGGTGATGCGGCTGATGCGGCTTTTCGGAACACCTTCGCGCGCCGTGTAAGTTGTTAAAACCTCGTCTTTGAGTCTGAAAAGATTGCCCGAAGCGGCAAACCAGAACGCGCCGCCACGGTCTTCGAACATCGAAACGTAAAAAAGATAATTATAAGTTATGTCAAGCGTGCTCTGGGCGGGGTTAAAGGGAAGTTTGTATTGTTTTTGGCGATCGTCTTTGGTTGCCGTCAACTCCGTTTCGTTCAATTCCCAACGAGTCTTTGAAGGCGAAATATAAATTTTCCGGGTTCTAAAATCATATAGTTCGACGGTTGTGAACCGATCATTCCGCCAACGAACCATTCCGTCGGTGGTTAATATCAAAATACTGCCGTCAATATCTTTCTGGATTTGCTGAATCGTCTTATTGGGCAACCCGTCGGCGGTCGTCAAGGTTTGGAATTGCCCGTTTTGATAACGCACCAGACCGCTATCGGAGGTTCCAACCCAGAGCGTTCCGTTTTCCTCGGCAAAGAGACTGGTAAAACGGTTGGTCGTCAAGCCTTTTGAGTTATTTTTGTTAAAAACATAAAAGCGAACGCCGTCAAAACGCACCAATCCGTCAAAAGTCGTAAACCACAGATAACCGTCGGGCGTTTGGACGATCGAATAAACCGAGTTTTGCGGCAGACCGTTGTCGGCAGTCCAGGAATCAAAACGAAATTGCGCCTGTCCGGTAAAAATTCCGAAGCAAAGACAAAAAATCAGAACAAATTCCTTCAACAAACGCATATTTGATTGCGGGTTAACCGGCGATTTTGAAAATTTGAAAGGGTTGAACTTAAATCTAGCTTGGAAAAGGGCTTATTGACAAGTTAAGGCGGGAAAATTTTGTGGTTATCGAGGATATTTGCGGCGTGGTTCAAAAAAATACAATCTTCTGACAGATTAAATCGCCCTAACGCCGGCTTTATGTTGCCGAAAGGGGGCGATCTAAGATAAATTTAAACGTAGCGGGAACTTATCGCATCAAAGGCGAGGATAATTTTTCCAAAAAGGATAATAATAATGGATTTTGCAACAAAAGAGATTTTTAAACGATACGCGAGCATTCTGGTCGGCAGACCGATCTCGCCCGTTTTTTTGAATATTTTAGTGACCAGCGTTTGCGACATGCGCTGCACGCACTGTTTCTTCACCGAAGAACTCGATGACCGACCGCGCAAGAAATTGCAGATGAAAACCGACGAAATCGCGAAAATTTCCGAAACCCTCGGCGGCAATCTCGGCGTGCTCGTGCTTGCCGGCGGCGAACCGTTCACGCGCAAGGATTTGCCCGAAATCGTTCGTTCGTTCTATGAAAACAACAAACTCGATTCGGTTTATTTAATGTCGAACGGTCAGATTCACCAGCGAATTTTCCCAGATGTGACGCGCATTATGGAAGAATGTCCCGAACTCAATGTGACGGTCGCGCTCGGTATCGACGGCGTCAAAGCGCCGCACGAAAAAATCCGGCAGAAAGAAGGAAGCTGGGACAAAGCCATTCACACGGCGCGAACTTTGCAGCAGATGAAACGCGAACAGTTTCCGAAACTCGATATTCAAACCTGCACTTGCGTGATGAATTCGAATCAGGACACGATTTTCGAATGGTATGATTTCTTAAAATACGATCTGAAACCCGACAAGATCAATATCAACTACATTCGCCCGCCGTCAAAAGACCCGAACGAATTGAATTTTGATCACGAGCGTTACGGGCAATTGTCGCAGATGATTCTCGAAGACACGAAAAACGCGACGCTCAAAAATAATTACGGCGGAAAATCGGGCTTTTTCAAAGCCGCCGTCGATATTTACATGCACGATCTGATCGCCAAAACCAAGGAAGAAAATAAAGCCCAACTCAAATGTTATGCAGGCAGCGCGGGCGCGGTGATCTATGATAACGGCGTGCTTTCTTCGTGCGAAAACAAACCCGACGTGCTCAATCTGCGCGATTACGACTGGGATTTCCAAGCCGCCTGGCGCACCGATCTGATGAAACAGCGCCGCAAAGAAGCCGGCGCCGGTTGTTTCTGCACGCACGAATCGAATTGTTTCTACCCGAGCCTGCCGCTCAATCCGAAACATCTGATCCAGATCAAAAAACTCGAAGGTCAAATGAAAAAAGCGGCAAAAAATTTGAACACGAATCAGCCGCAATCCGACGGCGTTCCGGTTAAAGCGTAAATTGTTTCACAGATAAACGCGAAACTTAGATTCAAAAGATTCGCGTTTATTTTTTAAAAATGCAAAATCATTCTCCGAAAATTCTCATTATTTCTTCCGACACCGGCGGCGGTCATCGCTCGGCGGCGCAGGCGATTGCCGAAGGCGTCAAAAAATTCTGGAAGGACGATTTTGCCGTCGTCCGCATCATCAAAGCGGTCGAAGAGTCGCATCACATCACCGAAAAACTCGTCAATGTTTACAATTGGGTTTTACGCAACAAACAGCATTGGATGAAATATCTCTACTGGTTTATGAACAAAGTGCGCCCCGAAAAGAGTAATTTTTTCAATCGCAGATGTGTTCCTTATTTTGTAGATATTTTTGAGAAATATGTTCCGCACGCAGTTATTAGTGTCCATCCGCTGACTCAGCACATTGTCGCTAAAGTCTTAAAACAGCTAGATTTAACTGATAGTGTCCCTTTGGTTACGGTTGTCACCGATCCGTGTTACGGTTTTTGGAAAGG
>CADEFG010000405.1 GCA_902826505.1 uncultured Acidobacteriota bacterium | reverse complement strand
CGCGGGTTTTGGGGAGACACGGCGGCGCGGATTCGGCTAGGCTATCAGGGCGAAGGCGGATTCGGGCGTTTTGAAGAACCTTCATCCTTAAGGCGAATCGGTCAAAACGATGCACCGGACGGAGCAACCGGCTTTGCTTCCGACCGGGAAGGCAGCATTTGGATAGCGACGGAACGCGGCTTATTCAAATATAAAGATGACCGGGAAATCGCTCATTATACGGTTAAAGACGGTTTGCGAAACGACAAGATCATCACGATTCACTTTGACCGCGACGGCAATCTTTGGCTAGGCACCTTTGACGGCTTGTCACTGTTTAAGGACGACAGATTTACCAATTTTGCCGAGGTCGAAAACAGTCCGAAAGGATTTGTTCGAGCGATTTACGAAGACCGGGACGGCATTTTGTGGTTCGGGACTTACGGCGACGGTCTAGTGCGCTATAAGGACGGCAAGTTTTTCAACTATCGCGTCGAAGACGGACTTTTCAATAACGGCGTTTTTGCAATTTTGGAAGATGACCGTGGAAATTTTTGGATGTCGAGCAATCGCGGCATTCATCGCGTCAGCCGACAGGATTTGAATGATTTTGCCGACGGGCGCATTCCCAAACTGAGCAGCGTTTCTTACGACGAAAAAGACGGAATGCTCAATGCCGAATGCAATGGCGGACGAATTCCCGCCGGCATCAAAACGAAAGACGGGCGGCTTTGGTTTGCGACGATGGGCGGTGTCGCGATCGTTGACCCCGAAGCCGAACAAGTCAATCAGAATCCGCCGCCCGTTGTTATCGAAAATATTTCGATTGACCGAACAGCCATTGGCTCGGAATTCTTAAAATCCGCAATCCTCAATCTACAATCAGCAATCGAACTACAGCCCGGACAATCAAATATCGCGATTGAATATACGGGCTTGAGCCTGACAAAATCCGAACAGATAAAATTCAAATACAAACTCGAAGGACTGGAAGAAAATTGGATTGAAGCCGGACGCAAGCGAACCGCGGATTATTCTTATCTGCCCGCCGGAAATTATACTTTCCGGCTGATTGCCGCAAATGCCAACGGCGTTTGGAACACGCAAGGCACGGCGATCAGGATCATCGTTCATCCGTATTTTTATCAAACCGGTTGGTTTCGCGTGTTGGCGGCGTTGGCGGCGGCGCTCCTTATAGGTTTGATTTATCACAACCGCGTTTCGCATTTAAGAAAAATTGCCGAAACAAAAACGTTGTTTTCGTGCCAGTTGATCGAATCGCAGGAAGCGGAAAGAAAACGGATCGCCTCTGAACTGCACGACGGTTTGGGGCAAAGTCTGGTGGTCATTAAAAACCGGGCGATGCTCGGAATCAAAAAAGGCGATGACCGGGAACGGGTGACGAAAGAACTCGACAGTATTTCCGAATCGGCTTCGCAAGCCTTGGACGAAGTGCGCGAGATAACCAACAATCTGCGTCCGCAATTGCTTGACCGTTTGGGTTTGACGAGAGCGATAAACTCAATGCTCAAAAAGGTTGCGGGCGTCATTGAGATTACCGGGGAAATTGATTCGATCGACAATATCTTCAACGAAAGCGAAGAAATCAGCATTTATCGAATCGTCCAGGAATCTCTGAATAATGTCATCAAGCATTCGGACGCCTCAAACGCGATCGTGAAAATTAAACGAAGCGAAAGCCGGATCATAATGACAATCGAGGATAACGGGAAAGGTTTTGAAGTCGAAAATGCAAAATCCGGCGGACTCGGATTGGTTGGTTTGCGCGAACGGACGCAGTTACTCGGCGGCGAGTTTTCGATCGAATCGAAAATCGGAAAAGGAACATCCATTCAAGTCGAAATACGTTATTTTGATAAAAAAATATGACGAGCGAAGTTACAATCATCATCGCCGACGACCATCCGATCGTGCGGAAAGGTTTGCGCGAAGTAATCGAAGAGGAAAGCAAATTTATTGTGCTGGCTGAAGTCAATAACGGGCATGAAGCCGTCGAAGCGATCGAAAAATTCGCTCCGCAGATCACGATTCTCGATGTCGATATGCCGGTGATGAACGGTTTTGAAGCGGCGCGTGAGATCAGGGCGAAAAAGCTCGCGACGGAAATTATTTTTCTGACGATGCACCGCGACGAAGATCTATTTAACGAAGCGATCGATCTCGGCGCGAAGGGATTTGTTCTCAAAGACAGCGCGCTTGCCGACATTGTCGAATGCCTCAAAGCGGTCGCGTCAAAAAATCATTTCACGAGCCACGCGCTGACTTCGTTTCTCATCAATCGCAGTCGCCGCGCTTTGAAATTAACCGAAAACCAACCTTCGATCAACGATTTAACGCCGACCGAACGCCGTGTTCTCAAACTCATCGCCGAAAACCTGACGAGTAAAGAAATCGGCGAAACACTTTTCATCAGCCCGCGCACGGTCGAAAAACACCGCGCCAATATCTGCCAAAAATTAAACCTTCAGGGAAGTCATTCACTTCTCAAATTCGCCGTTTTTCACAAATCCGAATTGCTCTAACAATTTCAATCCGAAATCCGAAATCCGAAATCCAAAATCGAAATACGTAGTTCCACGTAGGCAAAATACGTGGAACCGCGAATTCCCGCCGATGTTTTCCCGGCATATTCTACATACCTAATTGAAATTTGTCGTATGGAGCAAATGAAAGTTTTAATCGTTGATGATAACGAAAAAGTCCGCGAAGTCGTGCGCGATTATCTGCCCGTCGAGGTTGATGAGATCTTCGAGTGCGCCGACGGCAGCGAGGCTTTGGCGTTTTATCGCCGAATTTTGCCCGATTGGGTTTTGATGGATTGGGAAATGCCGAAAACCGACGGCATCACGGCAATCCGCCAAATTATCCGTGAATTTCCAGACGCGAATATCTGTCTGGTGACGGCGTTTGACGATGAAGATATTCGCGCCGAAGCCTTCCGCGCAGGCGCGCTTCGGTTTGTGTTGAAAGACAATCTTTTTGAACTGGAAACGATCCTGGTGAGCGAACTTGAGCATTAAAGAAACATAATTATGAAAACGAATAAATTGAGCGACAATCGAATCTCCCGTGTTTTGAAACAAGCCGTCAGTCTGGCGGTCGGATTTAGTCTGCTCGCGGGAATCGTGCTGTTTGCGCCGAGAAAAGCGGAAGCGGCGGCGAGCCAGTTTGACCAGACTTTCGGCAGCGGCGGCAAGGTTTTTTATTCGACAGCCGGCGGCAGCGGCGGGAGCGGCGACATCGAGATTCAGCCGGACGGCAAAGTAGTTGTTGTCGGAAGTTCAGGTTTCGAAGTTATCCGTTTCAACGTGGACGGTACGCCCGACGAAACCTTCGACGGCGACGGCTTGGCGCAAGTTCCGAGTCTTGGGCAATCAAACGCGCTCGCCATTCAAATGGACGGCAAAATAGTCGTTGCCGGTAGGTCTGCCGGAGACCTTGCATTAGCTCGTTTCAATAGCGACGGCTCGCTCGATACGACTTTTGACGGTGACGGAATCGCCACATTGGTTTTACCGGACACTCAAGAGATTTTTGACATTGCGATTCAGCCGGACGGTAAAATAATCGTCGGCGGCAATACCGGAGTTTCTCCCTTTGTTCAAGATTTTATGGTCGTCCGCTTTAACGCGAACGGCACGCCGGACGCATCATTTGGTCCGACCGGCTTGGGCGTGATCCAGACATCGTTTAATGGCAGGGATAGTTTTAGCTCTGTTGCCCTTCAACCCGATGGTAAGATCGTCGCCGGCGGATATACGAACATCGGTATTAATTTTGTTTTCGCTTTGATTCGGATCACCGCAACCGGTTCACTCGATACGACCTTCGACACCGACGGTAAGCTGACAACTTTGATCCGGCAAGAGGACTTTCTCAATAAATTGCTGATCCAACCGGACGGAAAGCTCATCGCCACGGGCAATACCCGAATTCCCGGTCAACCTGTTGATGCGGCGGTAGTTCGTTACAACCCGAACGGTTCGCTCGATACGAGTTTTGACGTTGACGGAATAGCGACTACGGATGATGGACCTTTCGAGGAAACTTACGCCGCCGCACTTCAGCCCGACGGTAAGATTATTGTTAGCCAAAGACGAGACTTCGACAGTTCTGCGCTTATTCGCTTTAATGCCAACGGCTCATTGGATACTTCGTTTCACGGCGACGGGAAATTTATCTTTCCGGCGTCCGTCTATACAAACACGACAGCAAAGGCAGTTGCTATCCAGCCGGACGGCAAAATTATAGTTACAGGAAGCGTCGGACCCGATTTATTTTTGTCCCGGTTGTTAGGCGATCCGCGCGCCGTTGTAACCAACAACACGGGAATTGTGCTCGAAGACCGAAACGGCACTAATCCGCCGTTTCTCAACACTTCGACCGTCAATGTCAGCAATTTACCCGGCACGATCACCAAAGTGCGTGTTTCGCTCAACAAAATTACGCATACATTCCCCGGCGATCTCGACATTATGCTCGAAAGCCCGACCGGTGTTCGCACCATACTGATGTCCGATACCGGCGGCGGTCAAGGTCAGGGTTTCGTCAATAAAACGATCATCATCGACCAATCCGCCGCGAATCTGATTCCTGTCCCGACAACCGACAACTTCGGGTTTTTCAAAGCGACTAATCTCGCCGGACCGACAACCCTCGAACCCGGCGGAATCGACGTTTTCCCGTCGCCCGGTCCCGGCTCCGCAAACTACGGCGCGGGAAATCTCGATGTCTTTTACGGCACAAAACCTAATGGAACCTGGAAACTTTATGCCCTGGATGATGAAGTGCAGGATTCCGGCGGTTTCGACGGCTGGACGCTCGATGTCACGACGACAACTTCGCGGCTTAATAATCTCGGCGCGGATTTCGACGGCGACGGACGTACCGACATCTCCATTTTCCGTCCCGCATCCGGCGAATGGTGGCTGAGCCGCAGTTCGACCGGGGTGACGATCGCTGCCCAATTCGGACAAACAACCGACATTATCACGCCCGGTGATTTTACGGGCGACGGCAAAACCGACATCGCTTTCTGGCGTCCGTCAACCGGTTTCTGGTTTATTTTAAGATCGGAAGACGGTTCGTTCTTCTCGTTCCCGTTCGGAACTTCGGGCGATATTCCCGTTCCGGCTGATTATGAC
>CADEFG010000404.1 GCA_902826505.1 uncultured Acidobacteriota bacterium | reverse complement strand
GAGTGATCGTTTGATCGCCTCCGGCATTCGCCGTCGGCGCTTGATTCGTCGGCGGGATAAATGTTGTTAATGATGCAGCTTGGAGAGTAACGTTTCCAAGGGCATTGGTATTACTATTGACAGTCCATCTAATCGTCAAGGTTTGTCCGCCCGATCCGGCTTGATAATTTAACGTGTAAACACCGTTGAGAACATCGGTTGAAATAAGCGATGTATCAACAACCGGCGATGCGCTACCATCGCTCAAACTCGCTTCCAATCTGCCGCCGGCTGCCCATAATCCGACATAGAGTTTCAACGTCCGCGGCGTCGTGTCCGCCGGCACCGTCAATTGAAATCCGTTACCGATTTCATAAAGATAAACACCCGTTGCGGTATTGTTTGCGGTCGCCGTCGGTGTCCCGCCCGTCCAACTGTAAAGATTCGGATTGTTCGCATAGCGAAGCGGACTGATCATACCAATCTGCGTATAGTTGCTGATTTGTGAAGTAACACCGTTCTTGTGATCGAAACTCGTCGCCGTCGTCAAACCCCAATGTGCCCAATCAAGTGTTCCTTCACTCGACAGATTCGTGTTTGCCGGCGTGCTGTTGCTGCTCGCCGAAAGCGTGCCGCCGGAACTCGGATTATTGACCGTCACCGCAACATCATCGGTCGCCGAGAGCGCGCCGTCATTTGCCGTCAAGCGCAAGACATAAACGCCTGCGAGACTGAAACCGGCAGTCGTGTTCAAGGCGTTGGCATTGCCGAACGTGACCGTTCCGGGACCGCTCACTTTGCTCCAAACGGTCGTTAAATTAACTGGCGTCGGCAAACCGTCATCCGTTGCCGCGCCGCTCAGATTGACGGAATTCGGCAGAGTGATCGTTTGATCGCCTCCGGCATTCGCCGTCGGCGCTTGATTCGGCGGCTGAACCCCGCTTTGCGAAACAGTAAACAGATGTCCGCCGATATTCATCGTGCCGGTGCGCGGGCTGCCCGCAGAATTGTCGGCAACCGTGTAACTGACAACGCTATTGCCGCTGCCGCTGGTTGCCGAAGTAATCGTTATCCAACTGTCATTGCTGATCGCTTGCCAGGTTCCGCCGGTCGAGGTTAAATTGACACTGCCATTACCGGCAGTGATGCCAAAACTCTGTGAACTCGGGGAAATTGAATGAGAAATTTCCGTGCTGCCGGAAACATAAGTTGTGCCGCAAGCCAGCGGTTCTGAAACGACGTCCGCAAAATCAACGGCAATCGACTGCCCGAAAATATCCGGTGAAGATTGTCTTTGAAAATGCAGATGGTCACCGCAACCGTTGAAAGTGCCGTTCGTTGAGCCGGTGTGACCTTGTCTTCCGATATACAAACCCTGATCCACCGTTGTTCCAACTACAACCTGCGGAGAATTTGTCTGCATATGGGCATATTTGGAAAAAGTTCCGTCGGCGTGTTGAATAATGACAATATTGCCGAGAAATGTTCCCGGACAACCGTTTGAGTTGTAATCTGGGCAAGAATCCGTATCAATCGAATTACAGGTCACGGAAGATTCATTAAACACGACCAGACCGTCGGCGGCTGCCAACGCGTGGGCACCGACAATCGAGCTTTGGAAGTCATATGAAAATTCAAGCGCACCGTTATGAGCTGAAATATTGCAGTTTCCGGGCGCCGAATAACCGGTGCCGCCCTGCGTCATCGTCGAGTTTTGGACGGGTAAATTGTAATTGACGACGGCTAAACCGACACTGCTTGTTTGCCCTTTCCAATCAATAAACTGCAGATTCGCGCCTTCCGTCAAAAACCGTTTGACGATCACACCTGTTTGTAAAACTTTTAATAATTGTCCTTCACCAAGCGCTTTGGTTTTCCCCGATGTCCCGGAACGAACAAATAATTGATCTTGTCCCAACAGATTTTTTCCGATTATTTTATGATTCCCATCCGGCGCCGCCGTCTGAAAGGCAAAATTATTTTCATCTTCTTCGTTTTCTTTGAATTTTTGAAAATTCAGAACAGAGTCGTTTTTGGCAGATAAAACCGGAAATCCTGCCGGCACGCGCGGCAGAAAGATTTCGCGCGAAAGTAATGAATCGACTGCGGCATATTGCTCATTCAAGGCAAGACTCGATGCCTCAATAGCGGTTTCAAAATAATGAATTCCTTTACCGGAATCATCCCATTGAAGTGTTTCCGTAAAGACATTTTCCGATACCAAAACTCTATCTTGTTTTGAATTGAGCTCGGTGACCGCCAAGCCGAATTTTTCGCCGCCGGAAAAAGTATAAGCAATGCGCTGACCGTCGGTCGGCGATAATGCGGCGGAAAGAACGAGCCGTGAAGTAACTTTGACGGCTTTTCCAGTCCGTAAATCTTCCAAATAAAGCTCGCCCGACGGAACCCCGCGTTTGAGAGAAGTGTAAAGCAGTTTTTGGCTGTCGGCGGAAAGTCCGAACGCTTTAAAGACCGGTAACGAAGTTTTGAGCGGAAGGATTCTGACGCCCAGCAAATTATCTTCGATAATAAAGGCTTCGCCGTTAAGCGCGCTGACAAACGGCTGCGGCTGCGCTTCGGCAGATTTTTGATTCGAATCTAGAGAAACGGGATAATCTTTGGTTTCGATCAAGGTTTCATCGGTATTTTCAGCATAAACAGTTGTGGAATGGCTATTTGCAAAGATTCCCGACAGCAGCATCAAACCTGCCAAAGCAAAAACGACGATTGCCAAAACAACAATTCGTGTTTTGAAAAATACTGATTTTATCAACGATAACATAAATTTTCTCTCTAACTTTTAATCTTCCTTACTTCCCGTTACTTCCCTTGCCAAAACAATAATTCTTTACAATTCTAAAATTTTCACTTTACCGGCAGATCATTTGAGCGATCGCCGTTTAGTGTCGCCATTTTCCAGAGCGATATTTTCACACAAATAAATGACGTGCGGATACGGCAGCCAGTCAACGATCGGATACATTTCGACACGGTTAAAATGCTGGCTGAACAGTTCGTAGTAGTGTTTTTCATCCCGAAACCACATTTCAAAGCCGCGCGTCATCAAGACATCCAGTGCCCATGTAAAAGCGATCTTCGGAAACGGATGAGTCGTCACATCCTTGATGATCAGTCGCCCGTCGTCCGCGAGATGCGAGGCGCAAATTTCGATCAGATTGCGTTTTGCTTCGTCGTCAATATGGTGAAGCAAATCAACCATCATGATCGCGTCGTATTCGTCGTCGATCTGCAAATCGCGGGCATCGCCGCAGTGAAAAGAGACGTTGTTTAACCCAAGCTTTTGAGCGGCGCGCTTGGCTTGTTCGATCCGTCCGGCATCCAAATCGTAGCCGCAATAAGTTATTTCCGGGTACATCGCCGAAAAATAACAGCCAAACAATCCAAAGCCGCAGCCGACATCGAGAATCCGCCGCCGCCCACGCAAACAGAGCCCGAGCATTTGTAAAATGTTGATGTTGATGATCGTAAAACGAGCCTTGCAATAAGCGCGAATGATCGTCGAATCATACGCATCGACGATTGTCGAGAGAAATTTTTTATAATCGTAAGGATTGGCGTTCAATGAGCGTCCGCCGTTCGTTTCAACTGATTCAATCAACCCGATGGATGGTTTTAGAATTTCTGCTCTATCCATAAAATCTTTCTTCATTAAAATAATTTATTGATCTTCTTCTGCCAACATTTTTTGGGCGTCAACCGGTCCCTGCACAACTTTATAAATGCCGCCCGTACGCGTCGGTCCGTCAACTATCCACACCGGACGGTCAACGTAAGCCTGCAACAGCCGCCGACGAATTTCCGCATCGTTGTCCCGCGCATAGATCGGCGCGTCACCTTCAAAATTCAGCGGGTTATAGATCCAAGCCGATTGATAATCGGGATGCTCATCGCCGCGAATCAGCACAAGGCTTCTGCCGAAATTATTTTGTCTGGCTAATTCTCGAATATTCGGTCGCATTTCGAGATAGCCGTGATATTTATCGAACGCACGCCACGGGAAATAACTCACCAAACTCATCCCGCAAAGCATCGCCACTGCTAAAACAATTCGCGGATTCGGCTTTGCTTCCGCCTGATCGGATTCGTTTGTTTTCTGTTCTAACCATTCTACACCTTTGACGGTCAAAGCGATTAATGGAATGATGCATAAAAACCAATATCTTGCACCGAAATCGGGTCCGCCGTGATACCAAAACAAACTATAACCGCCAATAATGACGGCAATCACGCCCAACGCCCAAAAATCTTTTTTCTGAGGCTTGACGGAAAAAAGAAAAATAATTGCCAAAAATAACGATCCGATCGCGAAACCGAACAATTCCGTGTTCAGCAAAAATACGTTTAAAGCCGCATTGACCACCGCTTCGAGCGGCGAATGTCCCGGAAAAGCGTCCAACCCCCAATGGAATCCGCGTTCCGCGCCGAAGCCCAGAGCCATCACCTGCGGCGAATAATATTTCGCGTAATAGGCATCGAGCGGCGAAAGCAAGGCATTGCCCGTCACGGCTTTATTGTATGGGAAAACCAGCGCGGCGGTCGCGATTGTTCCGATAACTAAAGCCGCGCCGGTGAGAATTCTCGTCCGCCACGTCGGGCAACCGAAAAGCGTCCAGACACCGAGCAGAAACGCGACCATCAAACCGTCAAGCGGGCGGATCAAACTCAAGATTCCGATTGCCGAACCTGCCGCCAGAACATAGATTATTTTTTTGTTTTTGAATGATTTACTGAGCCAAACCGCCGCGCTCAATGCACAAACAAGCGTGAAAATATGGCTCATAAAACTCATTGCCATAAACACGAACCACGGCGAACAGCATAAAAGCAAAACCGCGATTCGCGCAAAACGGCGTGAGTAAATTTCCTGAAAAAACAGATAAGATAATAACACGCATAAACCCGCGAGCAGCGGATTGATGAGCCAAACGACATTTAATTTCACGCCGATCGCCAGTAAAGCCGACCAGCCCGGCGAAAAGATCCCGAACCAATTGGATTGCTGAAACGGCAACATATACATCGTAAATGCTTTCGTCACAAGCGGCCTTTTGACCTTCAATTATCCTGCTGCATGATAATTTGACTGGATAGTATATGGCTTTTTGTCTATTATGTTCGTTTGTTTTTGGACATCAGTGAAAATTCACTTTCTCG
>CADEFG010000403.1 GCA_902826505.1 uncultured Acidobacteriota bacterium | reverse complement strand
CCTGGCGCGGAAATTTGGGCGCGAATCCGGTCGAATTCTTCTTGCGCAAGACCAGCGTTCTGACGCTTATTTTTCTTCTCTTAACTTTGTCGGTGACGCCATTGCGCAAATATTTCTGTTGGAACAATCTCGTCAAATTTCGCCGCATGCTCGGGCTTTTCGCTTTCTTTTACGGCTTTCTGCATCTCGTCACGTACTCTATTTTCGATAAATCTTTGAGTCTTCCGGCGATTATCTCGGACGTTTGGCAACGTCCGTTTATCGCCGTCGGAATGCTCGCGTTTTTTTTGCTGATTCCGCTTGCCGTCACTTCAACCAACGGAATGATTAAACGGCTCGGCGGAAAAAATTGGGCGCGGCTTCATAAATTGAGTTATTTGATCGCCGGTTTGGGCGTCATTCATTTCTGGATGATCGTCAAATCCGACGTTTTTTATCCCGTCCTGTTCGGAATCGGGCTGGCAGTTTTGCTTTTTTACCGAATTTACAACGCGAAAAAGCCAACAAAAACTCAAAGCGTAAAAGTAAACTAGAAATTTAGCGGCTTGACCAACGATTGATTAAACCGCCAATCAAACCAAACAACATGGCTGTAAATGATACAACAACAATTGTTGTGATTATTGCTGTCGAATTCGATTGAATTTGAAAATGATCTGGTTTGATCATCGAAGAAATATACCAGCCAAGCGTAGAATCAATCAGACCGATAATTCCCGCTCCGATAGCAGACCATAACAATCCTCCATACTTGGCGCAATAAAAGCCCATGTAGCCATAAATGAAGAATGAAACAATTGAAAAAAGACTGTAGTTAATTTGAAAATGAAGAGTAACTAAGGAAGCGAGAGCGTCAATTAAAATTACAAAAAATGCGCCGAACAATAATGTTAGAGAAATTTGTTTCATGATTTTTGAAACATATCACCATTATCGCTTTTTAATCTGAGTAACCTGATCGAAAGTGCGGCGGAAATCTTCGCCGCCGAGCACGACTGTGCGGCACATTTCAAACAGGCGCGAACGCAGCCGCACGCCGATCCGGTCTTCGAGCGTTTCGTCGCGTTCGGTGCGTCGTTCGTCGAGATAATTGGTCGTAAAGATCGTCAGTTTTTTGTCGTTGTAGCGCGTGTTGATGATGTGCGCCATCGTGTCGCGCACCCATTCGGTCGGTTTTGACGCGCCGATCTCGTCCAAGACGAGAACTTCCGCTTCGAGAATCGGCGCGAGTAATTTGAGTTCCGAAGTTTGCGTGTTCGTATTGTAAGAACCTTGAATTTCTTTGAGCAGCGCACCGAATTCGTAGAACAAACAGGTAAAGCCGCGTTCGGTCAAGCCTTTCAGGATCGAAACCGCGAGATGCGTTTTGCCGACGCCGACCGTGCCCATAAAAAGCAGACCGCGTTCGATCGCCGGATATTCCATCGTCAGTTTTGACGCATATTTAAAGGCGCGTTCCTGCGACGGGTTCAAAATCCGATAGCTGTGAAAATGACATTCTTCATAGCGTTTCGGAATGCGGGTTTTATCAAGCTGATTGGTGTGCGATTTTTGTTTGCGGCATTCGCAGCGGCGTGCGCCTTTGCCAGCCACGATCTCCATTCCCGAACCGTAGCAAAGCGGGCAAACTTCCGGCTCGTCCGCCACGTCGGGCGATCGATAGAAATCTTTTTCAAGCGCATCTTCAGCCGTATTCGGGACGGCAAAAAGCGAATGAATTTTAGCTTTTTCTTGCGGCATTCAAATTCTAAGTCTTTATTATATCCTACAAACGACCTTGTTCTTTTGGGGGACGAGTTCCATTTAATACTGAAGCTGTTTTTGGATTATAGCACCGAAAAAAATGATTTCAAGTTTTATTCTCTGTTTTAAAATCCAATAAATATCAGGCTTAAACGAGTTTTTAAAAAGAGGAAAAAATGAAGTTGCTGAAAATAGAGGACTTAAGCCGTAACAAAAAATTCACATCCGGCGAAAAAAATCGCTGAATTGTTTTTTGTCCTCACGGCTTGTGTTATATTTACTCTTTAGGACAGAGAGTTTTATTGAATTATGGGTATTTTTCGCAGTTTGTTGATCAGGTTTGGATTAGCAAGTTTTGACGCGACACGCGCACCGATTTCGGTTTTTTTACTCGACGACGACCAGCGCCGCCACCGCTGGTTTAAAAAACGCTTTGACGGCGACGACCTGACGATTGCCGAAACGGTCGACGAAGCCAAAGAATGTCTGAGCGGCGATGCGTTCGACGCGATTTTTCTCGACCACGATCTCTTGCCGCATCATTACGAATCAAACGATCACGACGATTTTTCGAGCACCGGCTACGCGATCGCCGAATTTTTGAACGAAAAAAAGGACTTACAGCGCGCCGCGACGATCATCGTTCACACGCGCAACGCCGACGCCGCGATCAGAATGGTCGAAAAATTGCGCGAATCCGGCAGAAGCGTCGAATATTGCGCCTTTCCGATGCTCGATCTGAAGATCAAAAATTATTGGAAAAGATAATCTCCGCAACACCCGGCATAATTTGAAACTTTACCTTAAACCTTCCGTTTTAAACGTCAAATCTTTCTTTAAAAACACAGGAGAAAATAATGCGAAATCTTAAAACGATAGTTCTATTGTTATTGCTGACGGCTCTGCCGGCATTTGCCGCGAACATCAAAAACGGCGAAGAATTGATCGCCGCGATGCACAAAAAATATACGGGCAAATGGTACAAAACACTGACTTTCGTGCAGAAAACCACAAATTACAAGCCGGACGGAACGACGCAGGTTTCAACCTGGTATGAAGCGATGTCGGTTCCCGGCAAACTGCGAATAGACATTTTGCCGCTCGAAAACGGCAACGGGATAATGTTTCTCGACAACGTTGTCTATAGTTTCAACAAAGGCGCGCTTGTTCGTAGCAGTCCGCGCATCCATCCGTTGCTCGTTTTAGGCTTTGATGTTTACGCGCAGCCGGTCGAAAAAACGGTTAAATTGCTCAAAGACTTAAATATCGATTTATCGATTCTGCACGAAGATACGTGGCAAGGTAAACCGGTTTACGTCGTCGGCGCGAAATCGGGCGATTTAACGACGCCGCAATTTTGGATCGACAAAAAGAATCTTTATTTTGTGCGACTCATCGAACCCGCCGGAAAGGATAAAAAGCAGATCGCGGAAACACAGTTTAACAAATATCAAAAGGTCAAAGGCGGCGGCTGGGTTTCGGCGGAAGTCATTTTTAACGTTGACGGCAAAACCACTACGACCGAAGACTATTCGGATATTCAAACCGATGTCAAACTGGACGAAAGACTTTTTGACCCGCAGAAATGGTCGGAAGCCGATAAAACCTATGTTCAAAAGAAAAATTAAAACAGCTTTGCGACCTCAATCAAAAAAGGCGATCTTCAATTTGAAGATCGCCTTCTGCCTTTGAGATAAAAATCATCAATCGTTTTTAGCCGTTTTTTTCATATCATCCAACTCTTTCTGAGTTTTTTCGATGACTTCCTTCAGACCGCGCTTGAAATCTTCATCCTTTGTTTTTTCAAGCGATTTATTCAAAGCCGTTAAATACGCGGTTTTGAACGCCAATTCTTTCGAAACTTTGACGTCGGGTTCAACGCCCGTGCCTTCCCAATTTGTTTTCGTGATCGGATTGATCGCGCGTCCGGTCGGGACAAACGCGCCGAAATGATCCGAAAGCCGCACGAAACCGCCCGGATTGGCGCCCCCGCCGGTCGTTTCGCCGACGATCGTCGCGCGTTTTAAAACCTTCAGATTATTGGAAAATTCTTCCGCGCCCGAAAACGTCCGGTTCGAAGTCAGAACATAAACGTCTCTTTCGCCGTATTTTTTGCCCAAAACCGTCGGTTTGGTCCAAAACTCTTCGGTTTTATTGGTCGGACGAAAATACAGATCGTTCAAATGAACGGGTTTGTCGCCGAACAGATACGAGCAGATCAACGCGACCATCGCCGGATCGCCGCCGCCGTTTTCGCGCAGATCAAAGATCAGCGCGTCGGTATTGGCGACGAAATTCATCGCCGCCGCGACGGTTTCGGCGCCCAATTCGGGTTCGAAAAAGTTGTTCAATTTTATGTAGCCGATATTTCCGGGCAGCCGTTCGACCTTTTCAAAAGCAAAATTTATCCGTTTCATATAACTTTCGTATTCGGCTTTTTCGGCTTCGCTCGGTTCGCGGTCGCGTTTTCTGACCGGAAACGGCTGCGCCGAATAACGGACGCGCAAATGCTTGTCCTTGCTCACCGACTGCAAATCTTCGGTCAACTTTTTGGCAAACGCTTCGGCGCTCGTGATCGCTTCATATTCTTTATTTGTAATTCTTTGCCGGAGATTGGTCTCCATCTGTTTGGCGGTTTCGGCAAACACGTAGCGCTCGTTCAATTCCTTCAAAACAGCATCGATAACCTGCGTTTTGGTTGCCGAATCAATGACCATATCGGCTTGATTGGCGCCTTGTTGGGCGCGTCCGTCGGACGGGTCTAGAACAAAAGCCGCCAACACAAGGGCTAACATAGATAATTTTATGATTGATTTTTTCATTGCGTTTTACTCCTTTTGATTTATGAATTTTTTCGTTTCAAACTTCTCAAAACCTGAAACTTACTGACGATTAATTAAGCCTTCCAACAACAAATTCGCCATCCGCAGGGTTTTTGCTTCGATGTCCTGGCGAGCGCCGAGTTCGGCGGTCGTCAAGCTGAAAGGAAGCAGGGAATTGGTCGCTAAAATCAGCGATTCCGCAATTTCCATCGCGTTGCCGGCAGTAAATTTGCCGCTCTTTTGCCCTTCTTCGATGACCGTGACGAAAATTCTTGCTTCTTCTTCAAAATACGATTCGCGCCGCGCCAGAAAACTCGGGCGAATCGCCGACAATAGATCGTTCAGATTTTGCGTGTAATGCTGAACGCTTTCAAAACGATGCAAAACTCGCGTGTTGAGCATCTTTTGCAAACGCCCGGCGGGCGGCAAATCGCTTTTGGCAATCGCCGAAAGTTTTCCTTTCAACTGTTCGATGATGCGGTCGATATGCGATAGAACGATTTGTTCTTTGCTCGTAAAATGCAGATAAACACTGCCTTTGCCGATGCCGACCTCTCTAGCAAGGTCGTCGATCGTCATCTTCTTATAGC
>CADEFG010000402.1 GCA_902826505.1 uncultured Acidobacteriota bacterium | reverse complement strand
ATATTTGGCGAATTTTAATTTTGCGGTATTTGCGCAAAACAAAACCGAGGTTCTGATTCGCAACGCGACGGTTTTGACCGCCGCGCGCGGAACTTTGGAAAATACCGATATTTTGATCCAGAACGGCAAGATCGCGCGGCTCGGCAAAAATCTGAAGGCAGCGGCAAATGCGCAGATCATTGACGCCAGCGGCAAATTCGTGTCGCCCGGAATTATTGATTGCCATTCGCATTCGATGCTCGACGCGATCAACGAATTTTCGTTCTCGGTGACGTCGATGACGACCGTTCGCGATGCTTTGAACCCGCGCGATATTACGGTTTACCGGGCGCTCGCGGGCGGCGTCACCGCCGGAAATCTGCTCCACGGTTCGGCAAATGCGATCGGCGGGCAAAACACGGTCGTCAAATTCAAATGGGGCAAACCGGTCGAAGATTTTCCGATTCCGGACGCGCCGCCCGGCATAAAATTCGCGCTCGGGGAAAACCCGAAACGGACACACGTTCAGGTTCAGCAAGGACAAACGCCGCGTTACCCGCGCACGCGAATGGGCGTGATGGAAACGATTCGCGATGCTTTTGTCCGCGCCCGCGATTACAAAAAATCGTGGGATGATTTTCGCGCCAAAAAAACAAAGATCGCGCCGCGCCGCGATCTACAACTCGAACCGCTCGTCGAGATTCTCGAAGGCAAACGGCTCGTTCACGCGCACGGTTACCGTTCGGACGAACATTTGAACCTTTTGCTGATCGCCGATGAATTCGGTTTTCGGGTCGCAACGCTCCAGCACGGTCTCGAAGCCTATAAGATCGCGCCCGAAATTGCGAAGCGCGGAACCGGCGTTTCGATCTTTACCGACAGCTGGTCATATAAATTGGAAGCCTACGACGCGATTCCGTATAACGCGGCGATTCTTTGGAAAGCCGGCGTCGTCGTTTCGATCAATTCCGATTCGGACGAAAGAATGCGCCGTTTGAATCTCGACGCCGCCAAAGTGATGAAATACGGCGGCGTGCCCGAAGAAGACGCGCTCAAGATGATCACGCTCAACGCCGCCAAACAGCTCGGTATCGATAAACGCACCGGTTCGGTCGAAGTCGGCAAAGACGCCGATCTCGTCATCTGGAACGCGCATCCGTTCAGCGTTTATGCGCATCCGGAAATTACGATGATCGAGGGCGAGATCTTTTTTGACCGCACCAAAGACATCACGCGCCGCGCCGAACTCGAAAAAGAACGTCAAGACCTCGAAAAACTCGATGTCAACAAACCTTCGGGCACGACGCCGCCGCGAATTCCGTCCGAGCGGCGAATCGAAGAACGCGACGAAGCGGAATACGGCGACGGGGGAAATAATTAAATGCGAATGACGAATAACGAATTACGAATGACAAAATCTTTTTTTCGACTCTGCGTTATATCTCTGATTGCGGTTTTTTCCGTTTTCCCGCAGAGCGACGGTTCACAGCAAAATCTGCTCGGCAAAGCCGGAGCTTTTGCGATCGTCAATGCGCGGATCGTGACGGTTTCGGGCGCGGTCATCGAGAACGGAACGGTTTTGATCCAGGACGGTAAAATCGCGGCGGTCGGCGCGAATGTGAGCGTTCCGGCGAGCGCCGAAAAGATCGACGGCAAAGGTTTGAGCGTTTATCCCGGAATGATCGATGCCGGAACAACGCTCGGGCTGGCGGAAATTCCGCTCGGCGCCAATGCGACGATGGACGTCGCGGAAGTCGGCGATCTGAACGCCAACGCCAAAGCAATTACCGGAATCAACCCGCATAGTTCGCACGTCAATGTCACGCGGGTCAACGGCATCACCACCGTTCTTTCGCTGCCGGCGGGCGGGACGATCGCCGGACAAGCGGCGGTCATCAATCTGTGGGGTTCAACGCAAGCCGAGATGGCGGTTATCCCAACCTTTGGTCTGGTCATCAATTTTCCGCGAATCTCGACGTTTTCGGGTTTCGGACAACCGCAGATCGAGTTTAGCGAAGCCGTCAAACGGCGCGACGGACGGCTCGACGATCTCAAAAAGATCTTCAAAGACGCGGAAAGTTACGGGCGCATCAAAGACGCTTACGAGAAGGACAAGACTTTGCCGACGCCAACCACCGATCTGCGGCTCGAAGCGATGATTCCGTATATTCGCGGCGAAAAGCCCGTGATTTTTACCGCCGAACGCGAACGCGATATTCGCGGCGTCGTAAAATTTGTCGAAGACACGAAAGTCAAGGGCATCATCCTCGGCGGTCAGGAAGCCTGGAAAGTTGCCGACGGGTTGAAGAAAATCAATATCGCCGTGATTTACACGAACATTTACAATCTGCCGGTGCGCGATGACGACGCGTATGATTATTTATATGAAGCGCCTTCGAAACTCCAGCAGGCGGGCGTCAAATTCGCGATTTCGACCGGCAACGACGGCGCCGAAGTCCGCGACCTGCCGTATCACGCCGGTCTTGCCGGGGCTTATGGTTTGTCAAAAGACGAGGCGTTAAAATCCGTCACGCTTTACCCGGCGCAAATCCTCGGCATCGCCGATAAATTCGGTTCGATCGAACCGGGCAAAACCGCCAATCTCGTCGTCACCGACGGTGACCTGCTTGAACCGCGCACTAACATCAAATACTTATTTATCAATGGTCGCCTGATTCCGCTGACCAGTCGCCACACCGAGCTTTACGAACGATTTAAGGATCGAAAATAACTCAAACTGTGAAAAAGTAAGAAAAGGAAGCCGGTTTAAAATCGGCTTCCTTTTTTATTTTAAAACTCTGATCAAATAAGCGTCCTACTTCCAACTGCCGCAAATAAAGGCTTTGCACAAAAAGTCGGCGCGGCGCGTTCGGGAATCGAGAATCGAAAATCTAAAATCGAATTTAACTTTAAATCTTGAAGTGAACCGGACATTTTGCTTAACGATTGACGATTGACGATTGACGATTGACGATTCCCGATTCCCGCGCTTCGTGACGCTTTTGTGCAAAGCTGCAAATAAAAGCAAAAGTTCCGCCGTTCGGAGAAAATGCGAAATTCGTTACGATTTGTTCGCCAATTTCAACCGACTACCACGGGTTTATTCGTTTTCCGGCATAAATTTCCGCCTCCAAGCCGATTTATCAAACTTAAAAAATAGCAGGAAAGTGCAAGTATTTCGCAAACCGAACAATTAAATTGTCATTTAGATCGGAGAAATTAAATCGCGCCATTGAGATCAATAAGGTCGGACAACTTTGAATTGAAAATTCCATAAAACATCGGGGAAATTTTCATCCGTTTCCGGGGATTTTAATTTATGAGATTTTTTACGGGTAACGACATAGATATTTTACGGAATATATTTCCGTCAATGAATTACCGGAAAAGACACGTTTTTGCGGAGTAAGGAAAAGAGAATTATGGAGTTAACAATTATCAGGCGGTTGGGTGGATGGCTGTCGATTGCGGTTGTCATGTTCGCAGTGGCAATCATTCTTTATTCGTCGGCGGCTGCCCAAACCAAGCGCAATATTTATTTATATGGGAAAGCGAGCGTGGTTTATGTCGATTGGGCAGAGATCGGCGAAAAAGACACCTATTTTATCAAGGTTAAAAAAGGGCAGCGGTATCGGGTTGAAGTTGATTGGAAAGGCGAGGACATCGACGATAACGGTCAGGGACTTTCGGGCTTGACGATCGTTTATCCGAGTGGCAAAACACTTGTTGACGCGCAGGACGGCTATTTACAAGCCGATACGGCGGGGCATTTCAAAATCATCGTTTCACCGAAAACGAGAAAAACCAGTTATCGCTACCGCATCAGAATTGAAAAACTTTAGCAATTTTACGGAGAAATTATATGAAAAAACAAATCGAAATATGCGCAATTTTATGTTGTATCGTGACATTTACCGTCCTCGGCAAGGCAAAACCGGACAATCGCCCGGCGTTTGCCATCCCGTTTGACTTTAGCGTCAAAAATCAAAATTTTCCGGCGGGTAAATATTTGGTCAAACGCTTGAATACGGCGAATCCCAATCTGGTAATTCTCAAACAGCTCGGCGGCACGGCGAAAGTCTTATTGCTGGTCAAACCCGCCAGCCGTTCAACCGAGGAAAGTCGTTTTAAGCTGTCTTTTAAAACCATCGACAATCGCAACGTGCTGATCGGTATCTTTGCGATTGACGAACAATCCGGCTATTCGCCGAACGAAACGGGGCGAGCGCCGCAAATAGATGGAATTGCCTTGTGTTTTGTCCTGGATCCGGAACTGACCGGAGCAATTTAACCAAATCATACAAAACAAAGTGCCGACCGGTAGAAATTCGAAGGTCGGCTCATCAACCAAATCGAAAGGATAAATATGAAATCATTAAAATTTATAAAACAAACCGGCGTCAGACTGATTTTTTCAGCCGCCATTTTATCGATCACGTCGCAAAGCTTTTTGGCGCAAATTAAGATCGGCGCAATTGAAATCGGCGGCATCAAGCGACCAACTGCGACCCGGGATAAAAATCCGCAAGGAAAAAACCAAAAGGGAAATCCGGTAACAAAACCGGAAACTCAAGAAGAAAGTTCAAAGACGGATGATCCGCCGGAATGGTGGTTAAAAGTGATAGCGAGCGACATCGCCAAGGCGAAAGAAGAGGTCGACTCTTATACGCAGGCGGGAAAAATGTATCTGGTCAGCTCGCCTTCGGCTCCGTGGTTGCTGCGCGCCGTCTCGTCAAAAGCGCGTGAGGAATTTGCCGTTGACAAAAAAATGAACGACTGGCGCCAAGCCAATGCGGGCAATAAATTTGATACGGGATTGGACGAGCTTGCCGCTTCCGCCGCCAAAAAACTGCCGGGTTATATTCCGAATTTAAATAATTTTGCCAATCGTGATGCCGCCATCGAGCAAATGATGAAGGCAAAACTGAAAAATTTCGCGACCCTTAAATTGTTCAAGATCGGGTTGTTTCACGCCAATTGGATCATCGAAAAGAATGATCCAGGGCTGCCGACCAGCCGTTACCGCGAAGCTTATATTTGGGCGAAAGACGCATCGGACGATCATAATTATTGCCATTTATACGGTTTTGTCGTGCAGCAGGATTACGCGGGCGGCGGCACTTTCGGCGCGACCTACGCGTATCTCAATACCGATACTTTGTTCGGCTGTCCGGCAAATTAGA
>CADEFG010000401.1 GCA_902826505.1 uncultured Acidobacteriota bacterium | reverse complement strand
TGGTCGCGATCTGAAAGTTTGATAGATTTATTTTCCGCATACGCTGATTGCTATTCTAACAAAGTCTTGAAAAATCACCCCAATCATAAACTAATTTGCTTGTTTACAAAAGCAGCAAAAATACGGAAATTCCTTTTATTTTGACAAAAAGTTTGCTACACGTATTGACAAAAATAATATGTGGATATATTGTTGTGGGGTAAAACTAAATACAAGATCATTTTATTCATCGAAAAAAAATCGGAAGTGAACCATGCTGAACAGGCGACACGCCCCGTGTGTCTGTTTATCCAAATGGATTCCGAGATGATGATTAATAATCGATAAATTTAGCCTATTTCAAAAAAATATTCCTAAAAAAAAGTTTGTCTAACCACTTAAGGAGGAAAAATTATGTTGGTATTCTTGATATTAAAAGCAAAATCCTTGAAGGACAGCGGCAAAATCTTCGGAAAGCAAGAGATTAATTGCTGCGAGAACGATTTCGGTCAAGCCGACTTTATTCGGTCGGATTCCGGTTTGTTGTTTAATTCAACTGATAAATCAAACGCCGGATCTTCAGCGACGATCGCGGTTTTTGTTTTTATGTTGGTTCTGATGTTTCTGCCAATATCAAGTTATGGGCAGGTTTTGTATGGCTCTTTAACCGGAAATATTACGGATCCCGCCGATGCTGCCGTACCGGGAGCAAAAGTTGAGGTCACGAACCTCAATACGGGCGATGTCAAAACGGCGACCACCGATGAACGAGGCAGTTTTCTTTTTAGCGACCTGCAGCCGGGAGTTTATAAAGTGCTGGTGACGATGACCGCTTTTAAATCAGCGATCGACGAGAGGGTCACGATCGTCGCTAATAATATTGTCCGGTTCGATACCAAATTAGAGGTCGGCGACGTCAACGCGATGGTCAATATTTCCTCTGAATCGGATGCCGTTTTACAAACCGACCGGTCGGATATCAATGTCGTTCAAACTTCCCGTCAGGTGAACGATCTGCCGATCACGGGCAGCCAGGGACGAAATTATCAAAGTCTGCTGACAATTGTTCCGGGCGCCACCAAAGATTTAAGTCAGAATGTGATTTCGAACGGTGCCGGCGAAGCCAATTCCGCCGCCGGAAATCCGCAGCGGTCGATTTCCTTTAATGTCAACGGCGTCTCGCGCCTTCAGAATAACACGCGCATTGACGGCAGCGCGGTCAATTATCCGTGGCTGCCGACGAACACGGCATATGTGCCGACGGCGGAATCGATCCAGGAGGTCAATATCGTGACCAACGCGTTCGATGCCGAACAGGGACTCGCCGGCGGCGTGGTCGTCAATGTCATCACCAAGTCGGGGACCAACGGTTTTCACGGCGCCGGTTGGGGTTATTTGACCAACAGCACTTTCGGCAAGGCGCGCAATTTTTTCCAGACCACGCCGCAGAATCCGAAAGATATTCTGGCGCAATTTGGTTACGCGGTCGGCGGACCGATCTGGAAGAATAAAGTGTTTTTCTTTACCGATCTCGAACGCACGACGAAAAACAATCTTTCGAGACTCAACACGGTCAGCGTCGCGCCCGTCAGTCTTCGCCCCGGATCGAACGGCGTCAGTTTTGCGTTCGCCATTCCGGCGGGCACCGATTGTAATGTCACGCGTCTCGCGGGTTGTATCTATGATCCGGCATCGAATCCCGATCCGGCTTTACGGACGGCTTTTCCGGGGAATGTCATTCCGGCGAACCGGATCTCCTCGGCGGCGGCGACGCTGATCGCGCTGTTGCCGCAGCCGACGCTTCCCGGTTACACAAATAATTTCGTCTCACAGGGCGTCGCGTCCTTCAAGCGGATCAATTTCGACAATAAAATCAACTGGAATATCAACGATAAAGCGCAGATCTGGGGTCGTCTGAGCTATTCGCCGACCGATATTTTCGAACCGCCGCTACTCGGCGATGCCGGCGGCGATGCGCTGAACGGCGGACAATTGGGCACGGCTCCCGGCAAAGTTTACGTGTTCAGTCTCGGCGGCTCATATGCCATTACCTCGAATCTGATCTTTGACGGTGTTTACGGCTACACGCTTCAGCATCTGGGCGCGGAATTTGATCTCGAAGAAAATTACGGGCTCGATGTTCTGAATATTCCGGGAACGAACGGACCCGACCGTTTGCAGGGCGGCAAACCGGCATTCCAAATCTCGAATTGGGCGAACATAGGCAACCCGAATACCGGCAACCCGTTTGTTTTTAACGACAAACAATTTACCTTGGCGAACAATTTTACCTGGATCAGAGGCGCGCATTCATTGCGTTTCGGTTTGGATTATCAAAAGCAGCGGATCAATCATTTCCAACCGCAGGGCGCCGATTTTCAGACCGTTCGCGGCACTTTCCGGTTCAACGGAAATTCGACGGCGCGGCAGGGCTGTCCGGTCGGGGTGCCGACGGCAAGCTGTGCGCCGAACAATTTTAATAGTTGGGCGGATTTTCTGCTCGGGTTGCCGAACACTGCCGGGAAAGCGGATCAGCTTCGAAATCCGAACGCCGTCTATATGACATCCTATGCGCTCTATGCCCGCGACCGCTGGCAGATCAGTCCGAATCTGACGATTAATTACGGACTTCGATGGGAGCGCTATCTTTTTCCGGACAAAGACACGACGGGCATTAACCGTTTTGACCCCGATGACGGCGTGATTTACACGGGCGGTTTGAGCGGCGTGCCGCGCGATACCGGAGCCAAATCGGGTCTTGGACAGTTTTTGCCGCGTATCGGAATTGCTTATAAATGGGGCAGTAAAACGGTGCTTCGCGGCGGTTACGGACAATCCGCCGACCCGCGCCCGTTTATTGATTTTCGAAATTCTTATCCGATCGTTAATGTCTGGCAGATGCCGCAGATCAACGGCAATGCCTTTATTCCGGTGACGACTCTGACGATCGGGCTGGTCAATCCGAGCGTGCCGCCGGATCTGACGCAGGGAATTCTTAATCTGCCCGCGAACACCGGCACGACGACCTATCCGAAAAGCCCGCAGCGCAAAGCGATTCACTCGTTCAATTTTATCGTTCAACGTGAATTGCCGTGGCGGTTTGTCGGTTCGATCGGTTATGTCGGGACCCGCGCGGTCGGACAGATGGGCTTTATCAATATCAACGCTTCGGCACCCGGCACGAGCGCCAACGGGCGCCCGCTCTTTATCCGGTTCGGGCTAAGATCCGACATCAATGAGATTCTGCCTTATAAAACGACGACTTACGATTCGATGCAGGCTGAATTGAAGCGGCGCTGGGCGGGCTCGACCTTCGGACTCGCTTACACTTTGTCGAAAACCATCAATTACGCCGATAATGACGCCAATCCAAGAATTCAGTTTATGCCCGAAGCCGAGCGCAACAAAGGTTTGGCGGGTTATGACCGGCGGCATAATCTGCAATTATACGGCGTTTTGGACTTGCCGTTCGGAAAGGGACAAAGGTGGATCAAAAATGGTTTGGCAAGCACTTTTCTGGGCGGATGGCAGGTCAACACGATCGTCTCTTTGATGAGCGGAACGCCGATCAATATCGTTCAGGGTAACGCCTTTAACCTGAATGCCGGCGGCAGCGGGCAATATCCCGACCAGGTTTTACCGGAAGTCAGAATCCTGGGCGGAATCGGTGCCGGCAATCCGTATTTTGACAGAAGCGCTTTTTCGATCGTCAATATTCCGACCGGACAACCGCAGCGATTCGGAACCGCCGGACGAAACAACATCATCGGTCCCAGCTTTTTCAATATCGATCTGGGAGTCTTTAAAACGATTTCGTTCGGTGAGCGAATCAAACTTCAACTCCGAGCGGAAGCCCTCAATGCGCTGAATCATCCCAACTTCGGCAACCCGCAGGGCGACATCACCAATAGTAATTTCGGGTTCATCACGTCAACCGTCGGTATCGGCGAACGAAATCTCCGATTTGCTGCCCGGATAATCTTCTAGTTTAATATCACAAAGAGGTGTATTTGACGCTCGAATACACCTCTTTCTCTAAAAAAATGACAGTCTTCTATTGCTATATTCCGAGGCTGATCGCTCTTTTTGTCTCATTGATTCTCGGATTGGTGAGCGGACAAGGCGTTTTTGGTGCGCCGCAGATTTCAATTCCGCATCTTCAAAAACAGGGAACGGCGACCCGCTTGATCGTCAGCGGTCAACCGTTTTTGATTCGCGGCGGCGAGCTCGGTAATTCAAGCTCTTCGAGTCTTGAATATATGAAGCCGGTCTGGGAAAAACTCGTCAAGATGAATCTCAATACCGTTTTGATGCCGGTTTATTGGGAGCTGATCGAGCCGGAGGAAGGGAAATTCGATTTTTCGCTGGTCGATGATCTGATCCGGGAAGCGCGGAAAAATAATCTTAAAATTGTCCCGTTGTGGTTTGCCTCGTGGAAAAACAGTATGTCGTGCTATGCTCCGGCGTGGGTCAAAACAAATCAGAGACGTTTTCCGCGCGCGGCGGACAAAACGGGCAACGGCATGGAGATCATGTCGCCGTTCAGCGACGAAAATATGAACGCCGACGCGCGTGCTTTCAAGGCTTTGATGCGTCATTTGAAAGAGATCGATGAACGCGAAAACACGGTCATTATGGTGCAGGTCGAAAATGAGATCGGAATGATTCCCGATTCCCGCGACCGCAGCCCGACCGCCGATAAACTTTTTGCCGGACAGGTTCCGCCGGAATTGATGAATTATCTCGCGCGCAATAAAGAATCTTTGATTCCCGAATTTCGCACGGTCTGGCAAAATGCGGGTTTCAAGACTCGCGGCACGTGGGAAGAGGTTTTCGGCAGCGGCGCGGGCACGGATGAGATTTTTATGGCTTGGTATTTTGCGCGTTATACAAATCGCGTGACAGAGCTTGGGAAAGCCGAATATAATTTGCCGATGTTCGTCAACGCCGCTTTGATTCGTCCGAACTATCAGCCCGGACAATACCCGAGCGCCGGACCATTGCCGCATTTGATGGATGTTTGGCGCGCCGCCGCGCCGAAAATCGATTTTCTCGCGCCGGATGTTTACTTTCCGAATTTTGCCGAATGGACGCGAAAATATGACCAGTCGGGAAATCCGCTTTTTGTGCCCGAAATCATTTTTAATGCCATGAGCGGCGTCAATGCGCTTTACGCCGTCGGCGCGCATAATGCGATC
>CADEFG010000400.1 GCA_902826505.1 uncultured Acidobacteriota bacterium | reverse complement strand
GTCAGTACCGCCTGCGTCAGCGGGCGGTTTAAGATTTTTGTCAGTACCGCCTGCGTCAGCGGGCGGTTTAAGATTTTTGTCAGTACCGCCTGCGGTAGCGGGCGGTTTAAGTTCATTGCTCGAAACTTTCGATGCCGACGTTAAACCATCCGCTACCGCAGATGGTTCTGACAAATCAACTTTCGATGCCGACGTTAAACCATCCGCTGACGCAAATGGTTCTGACGAATCAAAACCACCGACTGACAGCTCATTTTCAAATTCCAGATCTTCGCCCGTCTGCGCGGCGCTTTTGCCTAATAAACGCAGTTCCAGGCGCTGCCGGTTTTCCAATTTCGCGCGCAGCTCGGAGCCGCCGAGAAATAATTCGTCGGGCTCCAAACCGATCTCGCCCGCGCCGTTGATTTCGGCGAAACGATTTTGCAGTGTCTCGTAAAACTGCGCCAGCGTCTGTTCGACGAGCGACGGTTCGTCGATCACGAAAATCGCCTCTTTCAGATAATCGAAAATCGAAGATTCACGCGGTTTGACGAGCGGGAGCAGAAATTCCCAGCCCGAAAAAGATTCGCCCTCCGAAGCAAAATCCGTGCGATCTTTGACGGCGCGCGCCTGTTTTTCGCCCGAGAATCTTTCGCGCGCAAAAAACGCCCAATCGTTAAAATCCTGTGAACCGGCGGCAAATTCGCGCATCGGCGCGAGCGCGATCTCCTTTAATTGCCCGACGGAAAGCTGTGTTTCGGCATCGAACTCGCGAATCGAATCGACCGTGTCGCCGAAAAATTCGATCCGCACGGGCATTTCGGCGGTCGGCGACCAGACATCGAGAATTCCGCCGCGCACCGAAAATTCACCGACGTTTTTTAAAGGTTCTTCGCGCACATAACCGCTTGAAATGAGTTTTTCGATCAAAACTTCGGGCGCAAAATCCTCATCGCGCTTGAGCACCGCGCCCAAACTTTTTATTTCATCCGGCGCACTCGTTTTCGTGACCAGCGATTTTGCCGAAACAACGACAAAATCCGGCTCGGCGAAAGTCAGGTTCCAAAGCGTCAAAGCGCGTCGTTCGAGCGTTTCGGCGTGCGGCGAAATGCCGGAATAGATGTCGGTTTCGAAAGACGGCAAGGTCAAAAGTCGAGAGTTAAGAGTCGAGAGTCGAGAGTTTTTGTTTTCAGACTCTCGACTCTCGACTCTTAACTCTCGACTCCAAAAATCCAAATCGGATTCCCAGGTTTCGAGGTCTTTGTTCGAATCGGCGACGATCACGAAAGTTTTTTTTGTGGCGGCTTGAATTTGCGCTAAAACAAAGGCTTTTGACGCGACCGACGTCAGACCGCCTAAACAGACGACGCGCGTGCCGCGCCGGAGCTCAGCCTGCAAACGGATTATTTCGGTTGTTTCTTCGGCGGCAATGCTCATATTTGAAGCGAATCAATCAGTATAGTGAGCGGTCGCGAACATTTCCACCTTCACTCAAGTTTCTGTTATTCAATACTGAGTGTTTTAAATTTCGGATGGTTTTAAACTTTGCGCCTGAGCGTCTTGGCGGGAAATTAAATCATTCATTTATGACCAATTTATTTCCCGCCAAGACGCTCAGATGCTAAGGAAAAATATCAAGAAACTTAAAAAACGGAGTATTCAAACTTGTTCGCGACCGCTCACTATACTGATTTTGTCAAACTTTACGGCAGAACCATGATCTTGCCTTCGCCGGTGATGAGCAGCTCGCCGTTTTGGTTTTCGCACGTCGTTTCGATCGTGACGATCGGTTTGTCTTCGCGAATTTCTTTGACCGTCGCTTTGGCAGTCACCGTGTCGCCGATAAAAACCGGCGCGACGAATTTCAAGCTCTGGCTCAAGTAAACGATCTTTTGTTCGCTCAATTTATAGCCCAAAACCGCCGAAACAAACGACGCGCCGAGCATTCCGTGCGCGATCCGCTTGCCGAAACGCGTTTTTGCGGCAAATTCTTCGTCCAGATGAATCGGGTTGTAATCGCCCGAAACCTCGGCGAATTTGCGGATCAGTTCGTCGGTCACTTCTCTGCTAATTGTAAAAGTATCGCCAATTTTTAATGTCATAATCTTTTACGACTTTCGCACGAAAAACGCATCTTTTCAAATCGCCTGATTGCTGTCCTTTAACGGCTCGCTTATAATTTTTAATTCGTTAATCGTTAATCGTCAATCGTCAATCGTTTGCCTTTATTGAACGCTTTCAATTAACCATTTACGATTAACTATTTACCATTTACGAATCATATGTCCATTGCAAACACACAAACGGAAACCATTATTCAAGCCGGAATTATTGACGCGGGCGATCAGGTGCAGGTGCGGATCGAACATCTGAAAGCGCTCGAAAAGCTTATCGGAAACTCGTATCCGAACAAATTCGAGCGCTCGCAGATAACGGGCGCGGAAGACACGATTTCAAATATTTTGGCGTTTGCGCCGATTGTCGAAGTCGTCAAAGAAATTAAAGCTCATATTGAAACTTTGAACGAAGGCGAACGTCCGAATCCCGAATTAAAAGAAAGTTTGAACTTAAAACTCAAAGCCTTCGGCAATGTTCGCGTTTCCGGTCGCCTCGCAGTTCCGCCGCGCGTGATGGGCAAAGCCGCGTTCGTTCACCTCAGCGACGGCAAAAATCGTCTGCAAATCTATGTTCGCAAACAGGACGCGCACGTTATCAGCAACGATAATTTACAGCCGATCGAAGACGAAAATGCGGCGTGGGATGTTTTCAAACTTCTCGATCACGGCGATTTTATCGGCGCGGAAGGTTTTTTGTTTCTGACGAACACGGGCGAATTGAGCGTTCACGTCGAAACTTTGCAGTTTCTTTCAAAGTCCTTGCTGCCGATGCCCGATAAACTCCACGGCATCGCCGATCCCGAACTGCGCCGCCGGTTTCGTTACGCCGATCTGATCGCGTCGAGCCTGCAAGTCGAACACGAAGGTTTGACGACGCGCGAAGTTTTCGAGCGCCGCGCCAAACTCATCAGCGGAATGCGCCGTTTTCTCGATGATGCGGGTTATATCGAAGTCGAAACGCCGATGCTCACACCGAAAGCGACAGGCGCGGCGGCGACTCCGTTTGAAACGCATCACAAAGCGCTCGCCATTCCGCTTTATGCGCGAATCGCGCCCGAGCTTTATCTGAAACGCCTGACCGTCGGCGGTTTTGAAAAGGTTTACGAGCTCAACCGCAATTTCCGCAACGAAGGTTTGTCGCACAAACATAATCCCGAATTCACGATGCTCGAATTCTATTGCGCCTACATGGACGTCAACGGCATGATGGATTTCGCCGAAGCGATGCTCAAAGAATCGGTAAACAAAGCGACGGGCGGAAGTTTGGCTGTCAATTACGACGGCAAAGAGATTGATTTTTCAAAGTTTGAAAGAATTTCGATGAAAGAAGCCATTGCAAAATATTGGCAGTTTGGAAGTTTCGAAGATGAAGAAATTGGTGGTGAATCGCTTGATGATTTTGAAAAATCACTACAAGTTGCTGGATTCGTATGGAGAATGTGGGCAATTTATTCGGATGGTTTAAATCATTTAAGAGCAACAAATGCTTCGCCAGAAGCAATTGAAGTTAAAAAATCTGAATTAAATAATCAATATAAGGAAAATGCTTGGAAAAATGGAAAATCAAATGCTTTCCACTTAATTAATCTACCGCCAGATTTTAATCTGAATAATTTAACTACTCTTCAAAAAGAAAACATTAAAGCAAAAATGATTACGTATGTTTTTGAAGAAATTGTCGAAAGTCAGATTATAAATCCAACTTTCATCATCGATTACCCGAAATCAATTTCGCCGTTGTCGAAAGCCAGCCCTGAAAATCCGAACATCGCCGAGCGGTTTGAATTGTTTATTAACGGAATGGAAGTCGCGAATGGGTTTTCGGAACTCAACGATCCGCAGGAACAGTTCGAGCGGTTTGTCGATCAGGTCAAGGAACGCGAAGGCGGCGATGCGGAAGCGATGGTTTTGGACGAAGATTATATTCGCGCACTCGCTTACGGAATGCCGCCGGCTGCCGGAATCGGCATCGGAATCGATCGGCTCGTGATGCTTTTAACGAACAAACATTCGATCCGCGACGTCATTTTATTCCCGCATATGCGTCCCGAAAAGAAAGAAGGCGAGAAAGCGGGCGAGGGAGAAAGCGAGACGGAAAGTTAGTTTTATCGTTCATTGTTTTTTAAGTTTTTTGATAATTTTTCTTTGCGCCACCAGCGTCTTTGCGGGATAATAAATTATTCATTTAGCTGAGGTTGATTTCCCGCAAAGACGCTGGTGGCGCAAAGTTTGAAAACTTTCCCGATAGCGCGGCGCAGTTCACGATAAATCTTGAACTGCGGAACACAAGAATCCGCAAGAAGAACCCGAAACAACGGTCTAGTCAAAAAGCAGTTTTAAAGTTGATGATATTTAGGGAGTAAAATTCTAATGTTACAGAGAAAATTCTTTTTTACGATCGCGATTGTTTTAAATTTATTTTTCGGGCAATTTTCCGCGCCCGCGCAAACCGTTAAATCCGACACGCTTTATCGACAGCCCAAACGGTTAAAGCTGCGCGGCATCGGCGAATTCAATCCGAAGAGAGATCCGGAAAAAAATTACAACGGCATTATGACCGAATTGTTTTACCCGATCGGCTGGTCCGCAGACGGCAAGTTTGCCTATTATGTCGAACCGCCCGACGAAGCCTGCGGCTGTTATTACGGAACGTTCGTCATTCAGGATATGAAGACGGATAAGATTCTCTGGGAAGACCGTTATTCCGGCGACCAGGACGGCGAGCCGGACGAAAACGAAACAATGGCGCAGCATTGGAAAGACCGGGAAAAATTGTTTTACGAAAAGTTAGCCGAATACGGCATCAAACAGCAGACCGCGTTCAAGCTCGCCTATCCTTCGCTCAAATATAAAACCGACGTGCTGACGCCGAAGCTCGAAGTAAAAATAAAGACCGACGGAGTTTTCGAGGTCGACGGAACCGTTAAATTATTTATGATCTCGAAAAACAAAGGAAAGAAAACGATCTACGAGCAAAAATATTTGAAGGAAGATACCAACGGTTTTCGCAGCGCCGAAATTGCGGGCGTTTTGCAAAGCCCGTTCGAAGCGCGTGCGGCGATCGTCTATGTCGAAGAAGTTCGTGGTTGGGA
>CADEFG010000399.1 GCA_902826505.1 uncultured Acidobacteriota bacterium | reverse complement strand
ACCGCGATGTCGGCTTTCCGGTCGCCGTCATAATCGCCCGTTAAAGGCAGATCGTCCGATAAACCGAACTGCACGGATGAGAATGTCCCGTTCGAGCTGTTCAGGCGATACCAGACGCGGTCCGAAGGTCGCCAGACGGCAATATCGGTTTTGCCGTCGCCGTCGTAATCCGCCGCGACCGGTTTGTCTTCCGAAAGTCCGAACTGGTAGGCAAAAAACGTCCCGTTCGAGCTGTTCAGGCGATACCAGACGTTGTTTGACGGACGCCAGACGGCAATGTCCGACTTCCCGTCGCCGTCAAAATCGCCGCGCGTCGGAATATCTTCCGCCAAACCGAACTGCGTGATGAGGTATTGCCCGTCCGAGCTTTTCTGAATATACCAAACGCCGGTCGAAGGACGATAAACGGCGATGTCGGCGCGCCCGTCGCCGTCGTAATCAGCCGGCACGGGCAGATCGCCCGCCGTCCCGAACTGGACGACACCTGAACTTCCCTGCCCGATCGAACTGATATACCAGGTTCCGTTTTCGGGACGAAAGACCGCGAGTTCGGCTCTGCCGTTGCCGTCATAATCCGCCGGAACCAGCTTATCGGTCGCCAAACCCCAGGCATAATTGCTGTAAATATTGATGCCGAGTTCGATATACCATCTTCCGTTCGACGGTCGGAAGACGACCAGATTCGATTTTCCGTCGCCGTCAAAGTCGAATTCGGGATTCGAGAATGTTCCGGTCTGGTCGATCCAGACGGTCGTTGACTGCGATGTCTGATTGATGCTGTAGAAGACCTGGATCGCGCCCGAGCGTGACTGCGGGTCGGGCTGTGCGGCGACCGTGTAAGGAATGGTTCCCGCGCCCGCGCCGGAAGTTGTTTGAATATTGATCCAGTCAACATTCCGGCTCGCAAACCACGTACAGCCGGTTTGCGTGGTGACCGTCACGGCGCCGCTCGTGCCTTGTCTGGGCGCATTGATCTGCGTCGGCGTGATCGTGTAGGTGCAATTTAAGCCCGCCTGATTGATCGTAAAGGTTTGCCCGCCGACGGTCAGCGTTGCGACCCGCGCCGCACCGTTATTTTGGTCAACCGAATAATTGATCGTCCCGTTGCCGTTGCCGCTGCCGCTTGCCGTCACGAACGAAGTATTGTTTTGAACCGTCCACGGACAGCCCGCCGGGGCGATGATCTGAAAATTTCCGCTGTTTGCCGTGCCGGGAACGTTGACGCTCGAAGGATTGAGCGAATAATTACAGGCGACCGACGGCTGCGTGAACGAAAACGGTGTGATAAACGTGATCAGCGGCGCCGTGCTGATGCCGATCGAACCCGTCCGCGTTTGACCGCTGCCGTTCTGGGTGACCGTGTAGACCGCAGTGCCCGTTCCTCTGCCCGTACTCGTTGAGGTCGCAAAACCGACCGTCTGCACCGCTTGCCAGTAACACTGTGGCTGAGTCGTCACGGTAAAAGTGAATGTGCCGCCCTCGGCGGGAATGCTTGCCTGCGGAGAAACCGTATACGTACAGGCTTGCGCTGCCGTCAAGCTCAGCACATAACCGCCGAATTGATTGGGCAGCGCCGAATTGGCAAGAATGATATACAAGCCGGTCTGCGGTAAGGTTGCCGTGATCAGCGCGCTCTGCCCGCCGCCGCTGTCATCGTCTTCGAGGACAAAGGTTCCGGTTTCGTTCGCCAGACCGAGATATGAATCGATGCTCGACGAATTCATGAAAAGCCTGACCTGCTGTCCCTGCGTCGCGTTGAATATATAAAAATCCGCCCACGAACCGTCGGGAAGCTGACAATCGGTGTTGTTTAAGGCGCCGCCGACGGTTTGCCCGATGTCGATCGGAGCCGCCGTATCACACGGATCGCCGGCATTTGTTAAAAATGGCGTTCCGTCATTTGAAAGTTTGGATAAATCTTCGGGCGAAAGCAGCACGAACGGCGCGTTTTGCCGTTTTTCGCGAACGAGTTCCCAAAGCGATTTGGTAGTTGGTTTGGTCGGAGCTTGCGCGGTGGTTAAAATTGTTCCGAACGTCATAAATGCGAGCGCTGAGCAAAGCATGACGAACAGACTTCGGTGATTTTTTTTCATATTTCCAGTGTTAATTAATTTATTAATTTAATGTTTTTTGAACATTTTGATTTTTATCAAGAACTTGAGATTTTGACTCTGCGACTCTAAATTTAATGAAAAGTGATAGCGTTTGTCCATCCGTTTGTGAGAGTTTCGCAACTCTCACATTTATTTCGAGTTTCGCCTTTCGACGTTAAACTAAACTTAAATCTGGATTTAGCTTAAAAAGCACGAAAACAACGGCTGAAAAATTGGGACAAAAAATTTAAAATAATGGTTTTACAAACCGCTCCGCACAACATCGTGGAGCCGCAAAAGCCCGATCGCCGCGCCTTTTTCGTCGACGACCGGCAGAACGGAAATCTGCGACGGGCGATTTTCCATAATGTTGAGGGCGTCGAAAGCAAGCATTTCGGGCGAGGCGGAAACCGGAGAGCGCGTCATCATCTGTTCGGCGTTGAGATTTGAAAGATTTTCGGGAGAGGTTTTTTCGATCGTTCGGCGCAGATCGCCGTCGGTTACGATGCCGACGAGCTTATTGCCCGCGTCAACGACATTAACCGCGCCGAGCGCGAATTTCGAGATCGTTTTGACGACTTCGAGCCAGTTCGCGGCGGGCGCCACATTCGGGCTTTCATGCATCAGACTGGAAACCTTGAGCGTCAGCCGTTTGCCCAAACGTCCTGCCGGATGATTTGCGGCAAAATCTTCGGCGGTCAGATCTTTTGCCTGCATCAAGGTCATCGCCAGCGCGTCGCCGACAGCGAGCGCGACGGTCGTCGAGGTCGTCGGCGCCAGATTGAGCGGACAGGCTTCTTTATCGACCGAGGCGTCGAGAACGACATCGGCATTTCTGCCAAGCGTCGAATCGGTGTTGCCGACAATCGCGATCAGCGAAACTTCGCGTTGGCGAAGCGCGGGCAAAAGCGCGAGAATCTCGTCGGTTTCGCCCGAATTTGAAAGCGCGACTACGCAATCGCCGCGCGTCACGACGCCCAAACCGCCGTGGAGCGCATCGGTCGGATGCAGAAAGATCGCGACCGTGCCGGTCGAGGTCATCGTGTCGGCGATCTTATTGGCGATGATGCCCGATTTGCCGACCCCGACGACGATGATCTTGCTTTGGCAATCGAGCAGCAGTTTGATTGCCTGTTCGACCGCCTGACGATCTAAGATATTCGCCGTCCGCTCGATCGCGGCGGCTTCGAGTTTCAGAAGCTCGACCACCTGAGAAAATGTTTCGTTCACGTTAAAGAGTTTGCGACCGTTGAGCGAATTTTGGCAAGCGGCGGCGAAAAAAGATCGGAACAAATACTCGTTTTTGGTGTCTAACCTGTCAAAAGTTCTTTTTCGGGGATAAAAAATCATGTCAATCGGCAAAACATTTCTCTTGATCGCGCTGGTTTCCTTTTCAGCCGCTTGCGGTTTTCTCATCGGTCAGCAAAGCAATGTTATCGTCATTGCCCAAAAACAACCGGCAGAAACACTGAAAATATTTGATTTGATAAAAAAAATCAGCGCGGAAAAAATCAGTGAGATAAAATTTTGGAGCAATGACGGCAAAGTCTTTTACTGCGTCGTTCGTCAAGTTGATGAACCGCCGACCGGTGATTCGATGTTTAAAACCAGCGACAAACTATCTATTTATGACAAATCAGGCAAAATCGTTTATGAAGCTAAGGATTTCGGACTTGGCAATCTTGAATTAGGTAGATTTCTAAAATCCGATGAGTCGGAAATAATGTTCTCGACCAATGGCGGCGGAACCGACAGTTTTCTGAACATTCTAAGTTATAAAAACGGTAAATTTACTGAAATAGTTAATGATGAAGCCGCGCAATACCGGGGCGGCTATTTCATGTTGCCGCAATACCGGACGGGCAATAAAACAGCCTATTTTAACCCGTCGCAATTGATCGTCATTCAACAACTCGGCGGCGCCGACGAAAACCCGGCGGCTGCCGTTTTTCGCACCAAAGATAACAAATTTCAAAAGGTCGGCGAGATCAAGATGCAGGAGCTTGGCGATTTTATCGAAACACAAATTGCACGAAAAAAGAATTAATATTTTCCGTCTTGACCAATTGTAGGTTCTCAGGTCGGAGAGCGGACGGCTCGTCCGCCTGAGCGCGGAAGCGCGAAATATTAACACTGCCAGTAAAATCAAGCCGCCAAAACGCAATTGACGACGTTTTCGCGCCGGAGCGCGGACGAGCCGTCCGCGCTCCGGCTATTTACTTTTTTGATAAACAGTAAAAAGTTGATCTAACGTTCGAAGTTATTTTTTCGCGGGCGGGTTCGGCACGAAAACATCGAAAACGATCTGCCATTTATTGGCGCGCAGCTTCCAGACCAGCAGAAAATTACCGTTCTCCGCATTTTTTCCGCCGCTGTCCGTTTTCAGATAGGTGTTTGAAATGTAAGCCAGATCAGCCGCGCCGACAAAAACCGAGCGTTTGGTCGCAAAAAACAATGATTTGTCTTTTTTGAACTCATTGAGCGCGTTTTGTTTGCCGATGATCGGCATTTTTCCGTCGCGTAACAGCCGGACATCTTCGGCAAGAAATTCCTTGTAGGCTTTTACCAAACCTTGTTTGCCCGCCATTTCAAAAAAAGCGGTCGAAACATCGGCGGCGGAATATTTTTTTTCGTTGAGTTCCTTGCCCGTATCGGCGGGCGAAGTCCATTTTGTTTCCGTGTTCGGCTGTGTGTGCGAAATGCCCATATCGAGCGCCGCCAGATAACTGCCGTCGGGCTGGCGCTGCCAGATCGTCGCGTATTCGCCGTAAAAGGCGTCGGTGTCGTCCTTGCCTTTCGGTTTGTAGATCGAATTTCCCATTGAATAGCCGAGTGCGCCGTTTGACGAAAGGTCGATATAGGTCGGATTCCAAAAGAGCGCGGCTGGCGAAGCTTCGCGCGTCTTGAAATATTCGCGGCAGTTGACCGGATAACCCGGAACAAAACAGATTCCGTCGAGGGACGAAAACTCGAAAAAGGCTTGATTGATGCCTTTTTCGGCGACGGCTTTTTCAAAAGCCTTTTCGGTCTCGTAGATTTTTTGTAAACCGCTCTGCGCGAATATGTTAGTCGAACAAAGGAGCAGGATCAATAAAAGCAGGATTTTTTTCATTTTTTATAA
>CADEFG010000398.1 GCA_902826505.1 uncultured Acidobacteriota bacterium | reverse complement strand
GTGTTCGATATGAGCAATATCCAATTTGTTGACAGCTCCGGTGTTGGCGCGATCTTGTCGTGTTTGCGAACACTCAATGCCGAAGGCGGCGATCTGAAGATCTGTTCATTGACGCGACCCGTCCGCGCTTTATTCGAACTTGTCAGGATGCATAAGATCTTTGACATTTTCGAAACCAAGGAACTCGCCATCGAAAGTTTCAATTAACCCAAAATTTAATCTTCAAAAACTTTCCGAAAAATTCATAATTCGACGAATATTGCCGATATGAAATTGGAGGGTTTCGCACTTTTGAAAGGATTAATAAATTCAAAGAAATTTAAATTCAACTCCCAAAAATTGAAAAACCAATCCTCCTTTTGCCAAACGGTTGAAGGCATACCAAACTCTTGCAAATAAAAAAATGTTTCCATTAATTTACGTATTACATAACGGAAATCTTTACGGTATGGAGCAAATGGCATTGGCGACGCTTGACGGTTTACGCGACGAATTTGAGCCGTATCTTTTTGCGCCGGACGGCGGCGTAATCAAAGAAGCGTTGAAAATGGGGATTTCCGCGCAGCCTTATTCAAGTCTGACGGATTTGACGATCAAACTCTGGCTGCTGGTTGCCGCGCACCGGGAATTAGGTTTTATCGCAACTGATTTGGCGCATTCTTTCTCGCTGATCAGGCTTAATTTTTTGTATCGTCGAAAAATAACGCATCTGCATATGGTCAGCAATGGCGCGGAAGATTCGACTTATTCAAAAACGGGCAAACTCAATAATCGCGACGTCACTTTTGTGGCGCTCTCAGAATCGGTCAGGGAAAAACTTATTGCTCAGGGGACACGGCACGAACGGATTCGGGTAGTCGAAAATTTTCTTTCGGAAAAAAGAAAGACTGAATTGCCGCGAAGAATGCCTTTTACCACTAACGGCGTGAAAAAGATCGCGGTAATTTCACGGCTTGAACCGGTAAAAAAGGTTGATTTACTGCTTGATGCATTGGATTTCAATCCCGAACTTTCTTCACTCGAATTCACGATCTTCGGAACAGGTTCGCAATTTGAAACGCTTCGCCAACGAGCCTTAAAAAATAATCCGAATGTTCATTTTGCGGGTGGTGAACAAAACATCACGGAAAAATTAGTGAAAGCCGATTTATTATTGCATCTTTGTCCGGCTGAATCTTCGGGACTGACCATTTTAGAAGCACTGACGGCGGATGTTCCGGTGCTGACCGCGGACAATGGCGGAATCGGTTCGATGATTTCCCATAATATTAACGGTTTTAGTTTTCGGGCGAATGATGCCGAAAATCTCGCCCGGCGGCTTCATGAATTAACGGAGGTGTCCTTTGATTTATTGAACGCCATCGCCAAGGGCGGAAGACATCTGCTGAATATCAGATTTTCGGCGGAAAACGGGGTCGAAAAATATCGCCGGTTATTTACCGGACAAAAGGCTCCGACCGTCGATTTAGCCCGCGGAAAACTTATTTTATAGGAAAACTTCATATTTTATGAACTTTAGGGTTTTTCAAAACCAAAGCCAACCGGAAAATCTGCGCGCCGCTGAATTCTTTCAGGAACAACAGCTCGCGGTTTATAAAAAAACCGACCGGATTTTTGCGATTCTGCTGCCGATCCAATGGTTGGCGGCAATTGCCGCAGCGTATTTTCTGTCGCCGCTGACCTGGAACGGTGCGCAAAGTTCGATTCACCCGCACCTCTGGTTCGCCATTTTTGTCGGCGGAATAATTACTTCTTTACCACTTTATTTGACCATTTTTTATCCTGGCTCGACGACCACCCGCTACATCGTCGGGATCAGCCAGATGCTGATGTCGGGCGTTCTCATCCATGTTACCGGCGGGCGCATTGAAACTCATTTTCACGTTTTCGGTTCGCTCGCGTTTCTCGCCTGTTATCGTGATTGGCGCGTCTTGATTCCGGCAACTCTGGTGACGGCGGCGGACCATTTCTTCCGCGGGTGGTTGTATCCGTTTTCAATTTACGGAATGGTCGCCGGAAGTGAATGGCGGTGGCTCGAGCACGCCGGCTGGGTTATTTTTACCGACATTTTTTTGATCGTTTCGTGTCGCCGCAGTGTCGGGGAAATGCTCAAGATCGCCAATCGAAATTCGCTGCTGATCGCGAGCGAGGAACGTTATCGAACGGTCATCGAGCAGATGACCGAAAGCATCTTTTTGCTCGAACCCGAAAGTTTTCGCGTGATCGAATGCAACGAGGCGTTTGTTCGTTTGGTCGGCTGTCAAAATATTGAAGAAGCCAAAAGTTTGGTCGCTTTTGATTTTGACACGGGCAATGCCGATGAGATCCGGCAAATGACAAGATTGCTGCGTGAACAGCAGAAATCCTTATCCGCCGTTCGGAAATATCTGCGCAAAGACGGTTCGATCATTTACGTCGAAATCACCGGCAGATTTATTACCTACAATGAGACTCATGCCTTTTGTGTCAATGCCCGCGATATTACCGAACGCCGCCAAGCCGAAGTTGAACTGAAACGGCTCGCGCTGGTCGCGGAAAAAACCCAAAACGCGGTCATCATCAGCGACCCGGAAGGACGCATTCAATGGACGAACGAAGGTTTTACGCGCATGACCGGGTATCAATTTTCCGAGTTGGTCGGGAAAAAACCGGGCAGTTTATTACAGGGCGAGAAAACCAATGTCGAGACGGTGCTCGCAATTCGAAAAGCGATCAGCGAACGAAAGCCGTTTGAAGGAGAAATTTACAATTACCGAAAAGATGGAAATGGTTATTGGCTGTCGCTTTCGATCATGCCGATCACCAGCAGTAAAGGTGATTTTAAGGGTTTTATCGCCGTTGAAATGGACATCAGCGAACGCAAGGCAATGGAAGAAAAATTGCAAAATGCCTTTGACCAGTTGGAATTGCGAATCGCCGAGCGGACCGCCGAACTGGTTCAGGCGAACGAGGAAATGCAAAAGGAAGTCGTTGAGCGAAAGCGGGCGGAAATCGAGCTCGGCGAAGCGAAGGAGTTTTTGCATGCCGTCATCGATAATGTTTCGAACCTGATCTTTGTCAAAGACATTGCCGGAAATTTCGTGCTCGTCAATCAGGCATTGGCTGATATTTTCGGCGTCGCTTCGGCGGATTTGGTCGGAAAAACGGACGCCGATTTTAATCATAATCCGGAGGAATCGGCAAAATTTACCGCCGACGACATAAAACTGCTTCAAAATATGGAGGAGATATTTATTCCCGAAGAAAAACATACCGATGTTTTCGGCAATGTTCACTGGTATCACACGACCAAACGCGCGATGGCTCTGGGTAAAAACGGCAAACGGTATTTGGTCGGCGTGGCGACCGATCTGACAGAACGCAAAATTCTCGAAAGCCAGCTTCGCCATTCCCAAAAAATGGAATCGATCGGACAACTTGCCGCCGGAATTGCCCACGAGATCAACACTCCGACTCAATACGTGAGCGACAACACAAGGTTTATCGGCGATGCTTTTACAGATTTGAACTTGGTGCTTGAAAAATATCACCGGTTGTTCGAATCGGTTCGAGCGGGTAAGGTCGAGCGGGAAATAATCGACGAAGTGGCGGAAGAACTAGAAAAAGCCGATCTTGAATACCTGACCGAAGAGATTCCGAATGCCATCAAACAATCTTTGGAAGGCGTTATGCGGATCGCCAAGATCGTCCAGTCGATGAAAGACTTTGCGCATCCCGGCTCAAGCGAGAAAAAACTTGCCGATCTCAATAAAGCCATCGAAAGCACGATCACCGTTGCCCGCAACGAATGGAAATATGTCGCTGATATTGAAACCGATTTTGATCAAACTCTGCCGCTCGTGCCCTGTCTTTTGGGAGAGATCAACCAGGTTGTTTTGAATATGGTCATCAACGCCTCGCACGCGATTGCCGATGTCGTCGGCGACGGCTTGAACGGTAAGGGAAAGATCAAGATAACGACCACAAATTTCAATGATGATTGGGCGGAAATCCGCATCGGCGATACCGGCACGGGAATCCCGCCGGAAGTTCAGGGACGGATCTTTGACCCGTTTTTTACAACCAAAGATGTCGGCAAGGGAACGGGACAAGGGTTAGCGATTTCGCACACGGTCGTGGTCGAAAAACATCACGGACAATTGAATTTTGAAACTACCCAGGGAAAGGGCACAACCTTTATTATTCGTCTCCCGTTTGACGAAAATATAAATCCCAGTCAATAGGGAAGGAATAAAAATGATAAATATTTTATTTGTTGATGATGAACCGAATATTCTGGAAGGCTTACAGCGAATGCTCAGGTCAATGCGCCACGATTGGAAAATGACATTTGCGGCAAGCGGAATGGAGGCTTTGGAATTGCTCAAGGAAAACCCGGTCGATGTCATCGTATCCGATATGAAGATGCCGGGTTTGGACGGCGCACGATTGTTGACCAAAGTCCGCGAACAATATCCGCAAACGATCAGAATCATTCTTTCGGGCTATGCGGAAAAGGAAATGATCATGAAATCGCTCGGGACAACCCATCAGTTTTTGTCAAAACCGTGCGACGCCGAAGTTCTCAAAACCACGGTCAAAAGAGTTTGTTCGCTGCGCGATGTTTTGTTTGACGAGAATTTGCGCCGGCTCGTTTCGCAAATGCCGAATATCCCGAGCCTGCCGCTGCTCTACAGCGAACTGATCGACGAACTGGATAAAAAAGAGCCTTCGACCAAAAAGATCGGTAAAATCGTCAAAAAAGATATCGGCATGACGGTTAAAATTCTGCAGATCGTCAATTCGGCTTTTTTCGGATTACAACGCCGGATCTCGGATTCGGATGAAGCCGTCGAATTTCTCGGGCTTGATACGATCAGTTCGCTGACACTCGGGCTGGGCGTTATTTCTCAATTTGAATCGAACGACAATGCGGCTGGACTGCTCGCCAAACTTTGGGAACACAGCATCGCGGTCGGAGTTTTGGCTAGCAAGATCGCCCATACCGAAAACCCGGCGGTCGCGACGGACGCATTCACCGCCGGTCTGCTGCACGACATCGGCGAAGTCGTGCTGGCGGTAAATCTCCCAAAACAATTTTTGGAGGCGCAGCTTCTGGTTGAAAGCGAAAAAATTTCACGGTCGGAAGCCGAAAAACGTATTTTTGAAACGACTCACGCCGAAGTCGGCGCTTATCTGCTCGGTTTGTGGGGATTGCCGACGCACGGGGTCGAAGCCGTGGCTTTTCATCAC
>CADEFG010000397.1 GCA_902826505.1 uncultured Acidobacteriota bacterium | reverse complement strand
AAGCTCTCCAAGACTTAAACCAAGTTCACCTTTCTGCGTAAGGTGAGTTATTAAAATCAATTGACCCGAATGCTGAGTGGGGAGAAGAATTAACAAAGATTTCTTTTAAAGATGTGACGAGAGTTGCTTTTGGATGCGGGTATGAAAACTGTTTAAATCTGGTTGCCGAATATCGTGAAAAACAAAAGCCTTGATGAAAATTCATCAAGGCTTTTGAGTTTTGAAGGCTAGTTCAAGTGGAAACTTTCGATTAGTAGCGGCGAACGCGGTAATATTTTTTCGTTTTCGGATTCAGTTTGTAGGTGTAAAGTGCCGAACCGCCTGCGCCGATCGCGCCGCCGATCAAAGCTCCTTTCTTACCGCCGATCAATGCGCCGAGCAGCGCGCCCGCGCCAGTTCCGATCCCGATGTTGATCAGGTTACGGTGTTTTTGGTAAACGCTCGGTTTTTTGTAATAACGTCTTTGAGCATTTGCCGTCGAAGCGGTCAAAGGAATCATAATTGCCATCATTGCGATCGTTAAGAATGTTGCTATAAATTTTTTCATTGCTGTGTTTCTCCCTCTTATAAATTTGAAGGTTTTTATTCCTTCATTTGCCCTTTACTATTACAAGGTGCGTGCCAAAAAGATAAAGTTTCGCTATTTCAACACTTACGCGAAAAAGGAAAAATTTCGGAAAGGCTCAAAAATACTATATCGGTTGCCGGTGAGCGATTTCGTATAAACGAAAAAAAGCCTCGACCGTTGCTAAAACAGTCGGGGCTTTTCGGAATCGAAAGTTCACCGGTAAATTAATAGCGGCGTTTTTTCTTATTGAGTTTGTAGGTGTAGAGCGCACCGCTGCCGAGACCGATCAATGCGCCGAGACCCGCGCCGCGTCTGCCGCCGATCAAACCGCCGAGCAATGCGCCGCCGCCGGTCGCAATGCCCATATTGATGACATTGCGATGCCGCCGGTAAAAGCTCGGTCGTTTATATGTGTAGCCGCGGGTTTGATAACTGCGGTTGACATAATTACGCGAACGATAGTTACGCGAATAATTACGCGACACGTTCGAACGTTTCCGCGTATAACAACGCTGCTGCGCGTCTGCCGTCAAAGGCAGAGCGATCGCCATAAACGACATCATAATCAATGATGCGATGAATTTTTTCATTTAAAATAATCCCCCTAATTTCTTTTTAGTTTAGTTTTTTCGAGGAGAGTAAAATTGTTGTTACGCCCGCTGTGATGAAATGAAATTATTCGGCGTTGCCAGAAAAATCGGGGTTGCGAAAAATTTTTAATTTGCAAAAAGCAAGCTCGATTGTCGGTGGTTTGCAAAAATCGGTTGTATTATAATACCGTAAACGCGCGGGTTTTCGTATTTTATGACTTGGCGAAAACCTTGCGATTCGATTGTCTGAAGTTTTCAAAATTTCAAACAGGGAGAAAATAATGGAAAAAACATATTCACAGAGAATTGCCAGAGTTTTTGAGATTGTTGATTACTTTTTGCTCCTTCCCGCCGGTGTCGGTGCTTTGGTCGGATTGGCGGCAATCGCCTCATCGCCGGTCTTTTCATTGTTGATGTTCGCGATTTTGACGGTCGGGCTTATTTTGCTTGTCGGATACTACAAGCATTCGCGCGGCACGTTAAACGAAAAATATATTTCCGCTTTGTGGATCACTACCGCCGTCTATAATTTCATATTGTTTTTGCCGTGGCTCTATTTTGCTTCGCGTGTGATCGATGAAGAAGACGGTAAGAAGTCTTTTGTCGTTCTCGTTTTGTTCGTTTTGAGTTATATCTTCGCGATTGTTTCCTCGATCAAAGCTTATTCGTTCGAGAAACGTAAAAATATTTTATTTGCAAAGCAGAAAGTCATCTAAAACATCCGTTCTGCTTATCCGCCGAAAGCCGCAATCCTCACAAGTTTGAGAAATAACCAAAGTTTTAATCTCCGAAATAAAAATTCCGAGCCCAGTGAACGATCTGCGCCGCGCGCGCGCCGTTGGGCGAGGAAGATTCCGCGCTCCGATTTTTGCTTGCACTGGCTTTAAAATAATTTCAGACGAGTTTTATTGAATTTCAAAGGCGTCTGAAAGCAATTCAAAGGCGTCTGAAACCTTCGCAAACGCGTCTGAAGAGTCCGCAAACGCGTCTGCAAGGTTTTCAAAAGCGTCTGAAACCTTGGCAAACGCTTCTGAAAGCGCTTCAAACGCTTCTGAAAGTCCTTCAATTGCGTCTGACACAATTTCAAACGCTTCTGAAAGCGCTTCAGAAGCGTTTGAAATTGGCGAAAGACCGCGTAAAATCCGATAAACACGAACTTTTTTGATAAACGAGCGGCAAATATTGGATTGTTTTGGTAATTAGCGCGTTTTGAGCCAGGATTTTATATCGTCGCGCATCGGTTGAATAATTTCGTGTTTCGAATGATAAAGTTTTGACTCGAAATTCGGCAGATACGCGCCGAGCTTGGCGGCAAACGCTTCGTATTTTTCGAGCGGGTAAAACTCGTCGTCGTCATTATAAAGATAAAAAACATCCGCGTTGGTCGCCTTGTAATGCGGGTTCGCGTCCAGATCGCCCGGAATTCCGCCGCAGACGCCGATCACGCCGCACATTTTTTCGGGAAACGTCAAGGCAAACCGAAAATTTAAGGCACACGCCTGCGAAAAACCGTAGAGATAAACTTTTTCGGCATCGATCAAATCTTTGGCGGCGAGGTTTTCGATGATTTGAAGCGCAAAATTATGGTGAAGCGCGACGGATTCTTCCGATTTATAGTCGGTCAGCCAGCCGAAACCGACCCGGTAACCGTCGCCGCTCGGTCGAAAATGCTGATTCGGCGCCTGAATCGAAACAATCACGAAATCATCGGGCGCAACCGCTTGCGCTTCGCGCATCATATAACGTTTATGCGCTCCGTAGCCGTGAACGGCGAGCAGCAGCGGCGCTTTTGGTTTGGCGTTTTCAGGAACGAAAAGATCGTAGTAAAGTTTTATTTCGGCGGTTAAATTCAAGTCCTGTTGCAACATACGAGAAGTTTAGCAAAAATAACCTACGGATACACGCACGATGAAATTTACAAAAATTTTCGGAAAAATTGACGAACTGAATGATTCCGCGACCGAATCGCGCGCCGCTTTATGGTGCGAGCGCATCGCTTTTATCTTTCTGACCGTCATGATCTTGTTTGCACCGCACTCGATTGCCGTCACGCAGTCGGCGTGGCTCATCGGAATGCTCGCGTGGGTGATAAGTTTATTTATTAAAACGGATTTTTTCCCGCCAAGGCGCTAAGACGCAAAGAAAAGTATAAAAGCAAGGCTGAAACAAATCGTAAAATCCGTTAAAAAATATCCGCTTCACTTTGCTTTGCTCGGATTTTTTCTGTGGAGCGTCGTCTCAAGCGTGTTTTCCTACGCGCCCGACATTTCGCTCGACAAACTGCGCGGCGTTTCGCTCTTTCTGATCTTTTATTTTGTTTATGGCAATCTGCGAACGAAGCGTGCCGCCCGCTTTTTAGCCTTTGCGCTTGTTTTTTCGGCGATGTTTGCTGTCGTTTGGATGCCGCTCGAACGAATCATCGGGCGCGGCGTGGCGATCTATGATTTTCGCGGCAGCGCGTTTGACCAGATCGGCTTGCAGGAAGGCGACGTGATTTTGCAGATCAACGGCAAAAAGGTCGGTTCGCTCGAAGATGTTCGCCGCCGGATCTTTGAAAACCCGAGCGAGCCGCAGTTCAAAGCGCAAATCTACCGCGCCGATGCCTACACGCTGGTTGACATTTCGCGCGAACGGATAAAGCCTGCCGAACGGGCGGAAGAAGCGCTCGGAATCGGTCGCTGGACACGCAGTCATAATTGGCGGGCAGCCGGTTTTTACGGTCATTTTACGACATTTGCCGAAGCCTTGCAATTAATTATCTCGCTGACCTTCGGACTTTTTATCGCGGTTATCTCGAAACAAAAGTTTTTTGCGCGAAACAAGGAAAAAGAGGAAAGCGCCGCCGAAAACCAAAAACCAAAAACCAAAAACCACTATCCGAAAGCGCAAATTCTGTTCGGTATTTGTCTCGCGGGAATGGCTTTCGCGCTTCTTTTAACCGCGACGCGCGCTTCGCAGCTCGCTTTTTTGATTTCCGCCGTTGTGATCGTTTTGCTCAACGGCAGCCGCCGAATTATTTTAGGTCTGGCAGTTTTAATCTTGCCGCTGGCGCTCGTCGGACTTATATTTCTCCAACAATCGCGCCGCGTCGGATTCTTTGATCCAAACGATAATTCGACGACCTGGCGGCAGACGGTTTATCGCGAAGGCTGTAATCTTTGGACATCGAGTCCGCGCAACTTTCTGCTCGGCGTCGGGATGGATTCGATCAAAAGATACTCGAAGGACTGGCATCTTTTTGACGATGGCAGACTGCCGATCGGACATTTTCATTCAACGCCCTTGCAGCTCGGCGTCGAACGCGGGCTGCCGGCGCTGATTCTCTGGCTGTTGATCTTAGGGATTTACGCGCGAACGCTTTGGCGCGGTTCAAAAGTCGAGAGTCGAGAGTCAGGAGTCGAGAGTTTGGACGTGGAAATTCCAAATTCCAAAATCCAAAATCCAAAATCCCTTGATTGGCAGTCGCGCGGCATAATTTTAGGTTGTCTTGGCGGCGCGGTCGGCTTTTTTACGAGCGGTCTCGTGCATTACAATCTCGGCGACGGCGAAGTCGCGATGGTCTTTTATATTTTGATGGGAATCGGTGTTTTTGTTTGTGGTTTAAAGGGAGAAACCGGCGCGTCGGCAAGCGCGGCGTAGTTGTTGCGTAAAAGTGCCCTGGCTGACGCGCGGACTTCAGCCGCTTGCTTGAAACTTGGAATTCTTAAGCAGATTTTTCGATGCCGTAACGCGCTAATTTCAAATACAAACCGCGACGCGTTAAACCTAGTTCACGCGCCACTCTTGAGATGTTCCAATCGTGACGGCGTAAGCTGTCGGCGATCATCTGCGTTTCGAGTTCGGAAACGGCGGATTCCAAGGTTGCGCCCTGCATTCCGATCGTGTAGCCGCCAAACGAGCCGGAATTGGTGATCGGTCGGACATTGCCGTGTTCTTCCATCGCAGAAATCGGCGTTGCGTTGCGTTTCAGATCGAGCGAAAGATGGTCGGGCGTGATGACTTCGCCGTCAACGGCGCGGCGGATGACGCGCTGGATTTCGTTGCACTACTGGCGGACGTTTCCTTCCCATTCGCACCACCTCA
>CADEFG010000396.1 GCA_902826505.1 uncultured Acidobacteriota bacterium | reverse complement strand
GCTGAAGTTTAAATCAATGTCGGCGCAATTTTCCGTTTCCGGAATTTCGTTTACGTTCAATTTCCAACTTTTTTTCGCGTCAACCGTAATCTCGATTTCAACCGCTTTTTCACCGACCAATCCCGAAACCCGCGCCGCCAGAGTTTGCCATTTCAAATCGCATTCAATCGCATAATCGAGTTTGCAAAATTGATGCGCAAAAACAAAAATCGCCGTGCCGTTCAAAAAATGCGCCGCGTTTTCCGAAAGAATTCGCGCGTATTCGTGTCCCGCCAAATCCAATCTGCGCCAGATTATTGATTGCTTTTGCTTCATAATCTGTTAATAAAGACGGTCGAGCATTTCTTCATTATTTTCAAAACGGTACAGATTTTCGAGAAAATGCTCGATGTGCCGCCGTTTTTCGAGCGAGAAACCGCCCGCCGAATGCGGCGTGATAAAGCAATTCGGCGTTGTCCAGAGCGGGTGCGCGGGCGGCAATGGTTCGGGATCGGTCACGTCGAGATAGGCGGCGGAAATTCTGCCGGTTTGCATTTCTTTGATTAGAGCCTCCTGATCGAGCGTCACGCCGCGTCCGATGTTATAAATAATCGCGCCTTTTTTGACCTTCGACAATCGTTCGGCGTTGAGAAAATTTATCGTTTCGCGATTGGCAGGCAAAACATTGATGACGTGATCGGCAAGCGGTAAAACCTCGTTGAGTTCACTTTCGGTCACGACTTTTATCATTTCGTCGCCGCTGATTCTGCGTTTGAACCCGATCAAATTCATCCGGAGCGGCGCAAGCAATTCGGCGATCCGTCGTCCGATCGTGCCGAAACCGAGGATCAAAGCGGTTTGTTCGTTTAAAAGATAGGATTTTGCGCGCGTTTCGTCGTAATTCCAGACGCGCGCGCCCCGCTGATTATCCAAGGATGCGGGCAACAGCCGCGCGAGCGCCATGACCATCGCCAAAACATGCTGCGAGCAAGGTTCGACATAAACCGCCGAACTATTGGTCATCATTCTGCCCTCGGCTATAAACTTTTCGCGAAAATCCGGGCGGTCATACGGCGTGTAGCCGGCGAGGTTGACGTGAAACCAGCGGACATTTTCGCACGCGAGAACCGCGTCCGCGGCGGGCGTCCCGAACGCAATGTCGGCGGTTTTCAAAACTTCTGCCGAATCGCCGCTGACGCCGCCGTCGGAAGGCGGAAAAACAAACAATTCGTGTTGGCGCAAACTTTCCCGAAAATCGTCCAGTTCCGCCGTAAAACTATGATTCGTCCAGATTCTGAGCATCTTTAATCTTTGGAAAACCTTTCTTTCGCGAGCTGCATAAACCTTTGATCCCAATATTTTTCGCCGAATTTGAAATAATTTTTTTGCACACCGAAGGTTTCAAAACCGACTCTTTCATAAAGCCGCACGGCTGAACGATTATCGGCGACGACGGTTAAGCTGACCTGTTCGATGTTTTCCAATTCAAACACGGCTTTCAGAAGCTCCCGCAGTAGATTCTCGCCGATCTTTTGCCCGTGAAAATTGGGATTGACATACATCGCGACGATCTCGCCGCGATGCCGCGTTTTCGTGCGGTTGCCGCGTACAAAACCCGCTTCGCCGATCAATTTATCTTCCGCAAACGCGCCGAAAAAGAAAATATCCGCCGAATCTTGTTCGATCATTTCTTCAAAATACAGCTTTTTTTTCCCGACTTCATCTTCGTAAACGGTGCCGAAACTTTGAGGAAATTTTTTCAAACATTCAAGCCGCACGCGCCGAAATGCGGACGCATCCTCACTTTCTAATTTTCGATAAACGATTTGCATAAAAACGCGCAAAAATCAAATCTCGCTGTTGTTTTCTTTCGCCGCTTTTGTCCCGGATTTTTTCGCTTTTTCGTCCGATACTTTTTTCGCCTTTATCAAAGAAAGCGAAAGCTCGCGTAACTGGTCGGTTTGACGCAAACGCCTTGTGATCGCTTGGCTCGACATATCAATTTTCTTCATTTTCAATCCTGTCAATATCAATCAAATCTTTGGCACGTCCGGCAAGCTGTTTCATTTTTATTAAACCTTCGCGCGAAACGATCCATAATTCACGCTCTTGCCAGATCAGCTTTTCCTTTGTCCGCCAAACATCTTCAACTTTCGGCGTAACAAGAAGAAAATCGAGCGGCAAAACTTCGCCGTCTTCATCTATTTTTGAAACCCGTCGAATCTCGACGGCTCTTTCCTTAAAAGACATATCAAGCCCGCGAATATCGTATTCAAATTTCGCCGCGATTTCATAAGCCTTTTCAAGCGATTCAGGGCGAATCAAAATATCAATATCAAAGGTCGCACGCGGAAAACCGTGAATCGTCAAAGCCAAACCGCCGCATACCGCGTATTCGATGTCGTTTTCATCGAGCGCGGAAATCAGTTGTGATAATTCATCTAAAAGCGTCGCCATTTTTATTTTTTGCGCGGCTTGGTTTTTGGGAAATTGCTATAATCGCCGCATTTCGGACAAGCCTCTTCGCCGTCCTGATCTAAAATGAGTTTGATTTCCTTCGGCGCTTTTTGAGGCAGAACGTCAACTACCATCGCCAGTGCATCGAGCGATTTATTTCCGTCGCGCGAATCGGTAAAAGCGCCGATCAGATAGCTGTGATTTTCGTAGCCGGTAAACGAGAAATAGCCGTCTTCGTCCGTTTTGATAAACGTTATCCCGCTATCTTTTAAGTCCGGCGTCCGGGCAACATAACGAACCCTCACTTTTGATGCCGGTCGCCCGTCCTCAAAAAACACGCGTCCCTTGATCTCCCGTTTCGGAAAGACGCGCGTTAGCTTAAAGTCGATATCCTCGGTTTGTTTGCCGAATTTTATCCTAACCGCCGTCGCGCTTTTTTCGAGCGCCGTGCCGGGATAATAAGTTTTCAAAAAAGCGGCATCAGCGGAATTGTTTCCGACATAATTTCCGAGCCGCACGCCGACCAGATAATAGCCGGACTTTAATCCTTTAAAAAAATAATTTCCATTTTCGTCGGTATCGGAACATAAACCGGTGTCGTAACACGCTTCTTCCTGTTTGATCTTTTGTCCTGTTTTAGAAACCGGAATCAGGTAAACGGTAACTTCCGCGACCGGTTTGCCTTCGCCGTCCGTTATTTTTCCGCCGACTCGCCCGTTTTCCAGCAGCCGAAAATCTTTCTTAAAACAGCCGTAATCGGAAACTTCGATCTCGGTTTCATCGTCGTCATCCGATTCGTTCGGATCATCAATCGTCAGAAAATCCGGCAAGACCGCATTTATTTTGTATTTTCCCGGCGGAACGTCCGTAAATTTATAGGTTCCGTCTTCGGCGATATTCACCTGAAATTGTTTCTCCTGATTGACCAGCGCAACGGTCGTCACGCCGTATTTCGCCAGTAAGGTCGGATCTAATTTCCACCAATCGCCAAATCCGATTTTACCGGAAACATTCGCGCGCACGTTTTTGTTGGCTTTCAGATACGCTAAATCTACTTCGGCTGCTGAAACAAGTTTGGTTCCCGAACAAAAATGCGTCATTAAATTTTCTTCGCCGGCGTCTTGATTCGCATAGATCAGCAGGCTGACGCCTTTTGGCAACGAAAAACGACAGCTGCTGCTGATTTCGGTTTCGATCAAAATTTCTTGACCGGCTTGCGTTCCGGCAAAACTTTCTTCGACCAGAACCCGCGAAATTTGTCTTTTTTCGGTAAATTCCTCTTCTTCTGATTCGCCGCCGATCGGTTGCACCGTGCGTTTTTTCGTCCGGACGGTTTCAGTTGAATCAATAACTTTCCCGGTAAAAACAACCTTCGAATACGCAAAGGATTGACAGGTTTCCTGCAGCGCACAACTGCAGGCTTCGACCGTTTCAACACAAAAAACAAATAAAACGACTAAAAAAACTATGACGAATTGAATTTTCGATCTCATATTATTAAAAACTAACTCACCACCGGCGGCGGTTTCATGACATCTCCGCAATTTTTGCAGGTTCTGAGAGATTCGTCGCCGTAGAATTTTTTGAACACGCCTTGAAATTGATTAACAATATCGGTCAGAACAAAATATTCTTCGTAGAGTTTCGCGTTGCAGCGCTCGCAAAACCATAACAGCCCGTCGAGTTCGCCCATCCGCCGTTTGCGTTCGATGACCAGACCGACCGTATTTGCGCCGCGCACCGGATTGTGCGGAACGCGCGGCGGCAGCAAAAAGATTTCCCCTTCGCGGACGGGCACGTCAACCGATTGTCCGTCTTCCTGAATCTTGACGAGAATATCGCCTTCGAGCTGGTAGAAAAATTCCTCGCCTTCGTCAAAGTGATAATCTTTGCGCGAATTTGGTCCGCCGACGACCATCACGATAAATTCCGCGTCTTCGTAAACGCATTTATTGCCGACCGGCGGTTTCAGCAGATGACGATGCTCGTCGATCCATTTTTTGAAATTAAAAGGTCTTCTGATTTGCATAAATCTTATTTTAGCCTACGAAATACACGAAAAGCACGAAATATAAAGCTAATTACAATTTTTAAATTATTTTCGTTTCTTTCGTATCTTTCGCAGGCATAATTTTTATTTCGGCAAAACTTCGGCGATCGGCTTGCCGGCTTTCGGGTTTTGTTCGGCGTAATCAAAGCCTAAATATTGGCAAAAGGTCGCGGCGATCTGGTTTTGATAGATGGTTTTTGAATCTTTCCATTCGCCGCGCAGGTTTGTGTCGGGCGAAATAAAAGCCATCCAGATATGGCGGGCTTCGGGAACTTTTTCGCCGTGATCGTTCCAGTTTTTTTCGGTCGCGCCGCGTCCGTGGTCGGTCGTGATGATGATCGTCGTTTTGCCCTTATACTGCCGGTCGGATTCCAAAAATTCCCACAACTCTTTGAAAAAGGCGTCGTTGCGGCGAAAGGTTTCGATCATCAGATCGTAGCGCTTATTGTGCGCCCAATCGTCGATCTCGCCGAGTCCGATATGCAGAACGCGCGGGTGAAATTTCTTTAAATGCGCCATCGCAAACCGAAAAGTGTAAAAATCGTGGCGCACCGAATCCCACGGCGTCGGCGCTTCAACCTGGGCAATGTTCAATAATTGCAGATCGCGGTCGTCCGATTTGTATTCCTCGTAACCGGCATTGATCAAAAAAGCGTCGGGATTACTCGTCGCGATCGCGTTCATCACGTGCCACGACGCAAACGAAGCCACCTGATTTGAATCGAGCTTCATTTTCGTTTGCAGAAATTGGAGAAACGAG